>JBEKZK010000550.1:0-4086 GCA_049509935.1 Xanthobacteraceae bacterium
CGCGATCGCGTTCTTTGCGGTTCCCTACACCATCATCATCTACCCGCTGCTGTTCGTCGTGTTTCCGCGCATGTGGCAGGTGTGCCAGAAGAACCGCTACGTGACGGCGGCGGATTTCGTCCGCGGCCGTTTTGGCAACCGCTGGCTCGCGCTCGCCGTCACCGTCACCGGCATCGTCGCCACCATGCCGCATATCGCGCTGCAGCTCGTCGGCCTCCAGGTCGTGATCGGCGCCATGGGGGTGACCGGCGACGGCTGGATCGGCGACCTTCCCCTCGTCGTCGCTTTCATCATCCTGGCGGCGTTCACCTACTCGAGCGGGTTGCGGGCGCCGACCTCCATTGCCGTCGTCAAGGATGTTCTGGTCTACATCACGGCCTTTGCCGCCGTGCTGATCATTCCCATCCAGCTCGGCGGCTGGGGACGCATCTTCGCGGCCGTTCCGCCGGCAAAACTGCTGCTCGCCACACCACAGGGTCAGACAACCGGGGCCTACGGGGCCTACGCGACGCTGGCGCTCGGCTCTGCATTGGCGCTGTTCCTGTATCCCCATGTCATGACGGGGATCCTCAGCGCCAGCAGCGGGCGCGCCGTGCGGCGCAATGCGGCCCTGCTGCCGGCCTATACGCTCGTGCTCGGTCTGCTGGCGCTGCTCGGCTTCTGTGCGATCGCCGCAGGCGTCGACAAGCTGCCGGCGTACGCGGAAGGGTTCCGCCAGTTCAAGAACAACTTCGCGGTGCCGGCCCTTTTTCTGCACAGCTTTCCCGACTGGTTCTCGGGCGTCGCCTTTGCGGCCATCGGAATCGGCGCGCTGGTGCCGGCGGCCATCATGTCGATCGCCACTGCAAATCTGTTCACCCGCAATATCTACCGCGAGTTCCTGCACGCCGACGCCACCGACAAAGAGGAAGCCCAGGTCGCCAAATGGGCGTCGCTGGTGGTGAAGGCCGGTGCGCTCGTGTTCGTCGTGCTCGTGCCGGTGCAGTACTCCATTCAGCTTCAATTGCTGGGCGTCATCTGGATCATCCAGACGCTGCCGGCGGTGCTGATCGGCCTCTATACCCGGTGGCTCAACTCCTGGGCGCTTCTGATCGGATGGGCAACGGGCACGGCCGCCGGAACCTGGATGTCGGTCTCGGTCGATTTCGGCTTTGCGTATCCGCTGCGGTTCCTCGGCTGGACCTTCCCGGGCTATACCGCCGTGTACACGCTGGTGCTCAACCTGCTGGTCGCCATCGCATTGACGCCGCTGATGAAAGCGCTCACCGCAACGCCGGAGGACCGGACGGTCCTGGCCGATGACCACGCCTGAGGCTCGCGAGCCCGCAGAACGGCGGCAAAGCCCGTGCGGGCGCAGTTGCGTCATGGCGCTGCTCAGCGGGGGTTGAGCGAGTTGGCGCACGCTCTACCGGGAGCGGTATCACGGTGTCCTCCGACATTGCCGAGCAAGTACCGTCCTTTACGGAATCCACGAGTGCGCGATAGAGTGGCATCTGATTGCCGGGGGCGCCTCGGGTCGAAGAAACCGGGATTCCATGGGCCGCTTCGACGAGCCTGCCGAGACAGCGGCGGAGACTGCATTACGCCAGCGTGAGGCGCAGTTGGCGGAGGCCCAGCGCCAGCTCCAGCTCACGATCGACACCATCCCCGCATTGGTCGTAACCTTCGAGCCGGACGGGGCGCGCAGCTTCGTCAATCAGACATGGCGAGATTACACCGGTCTGACGCTGCAGGAAACAGCGGGCGAAGGCATACCATATTTTCACCCCGATGATCTGGAGACAGCCGCAAACGCATGGCGTGCTTCACTGGCAAGCGGACAGCCGTTCCTGACGCAGCTGCGCCTGCGCGGCCGCGATGGAAAGTATCGATGGCATACCGTTCGACGCGTGCCGCTGCGCGACGACAATGGAGACATCATCAAATGGTATGGCGTCGCCTTCGAAATCGAGGACCAGAAGATCGCCGAGAATGCGCTGCGCTGCAGCGAGGCGCTGTTGGCCGAAGCCAAGCGGGAGCTGCAGGCGACGCTGGACTCGATCCCGATTCTGGCCTGGCGGGCCCGCGCCGACGGTTTCGCCGAGTATCTCAACAAGCGTTGGCTCGACTACACCGGCGTGTCCCTGGAACAGTCCCTGGGCTGGCAATGGCAGGCGGTGATCCACCCCGACGACGTCCGGGGACTGCACGACGCCTGGCGCGACATGCTGGCGTCCGGGAAGCCCGGGGAGGTCGAGGCGCGCATGCGGCGTTTCGACGGAGCCTATCGCTGGTTCCTGTTTCGCGCGGAGCCTCTGCGCGATGAGGCCGGGGCCATGGCCGCATGGTATGGAACGAATACCGACATCGAGGACCGGAAACGCGCCGAAATCGCGCTGCAACGGAGCGAGGCCTATTCGGCCGAGGCGCAGAAGCTCAGCATGACGGGCAGCTTCGCCTGGGATTTCCTCAGCGACGACCACTTCTGGTCCGACCAGACCTATGAGATCATGGGCTTCGATCGCAGCATCAAGCCTTCGATCGAGCTGATCAATCAGCGCGTCCATCCCGACGATCGCGGGCATTTCCAGCGTGAAATCGATCGCACCGGGCAAGGCGCGCAGACCTACGACTATGAGCAGCGGCTGCTGATGCCGGACGGACACATCAAGCATCTCCACCTCGTGGCGCATCGCGTCAGGTATGAATCCGGCAAGGAGGAGATTGTCGGCGCGATCATGGATGTGACCGAGGCCAGGAAGTCGCAGGAGGCGTTGCACGCCGCCCAAGCCGCTCTGGCTCACGCCAGCCGCGTCGCGACGCTGGGAGAGATCAGCGCGACGATTGCGCACGAGGTCAACCAGCCGCTGGCCGCCATCATCACCAACGGCGAGGCCGGCTTGCGCTGGCTGGCGCGGCCCGAGCCCGATGTCGAGGAGGTCCGGGAGCTGACGAGGCGCGTGGTCGCCGATGCCCGGCGCGCGTCCGAGATCGTCGGCCGCATCCTCGCCATGGCGGCCCGGCGGGCGCCCGAGCAGACGCTGCTGGCGCTCGACGACGTCATCGCGGAGTCGATGGTCTTTCTCCGCCACGAGTTCCAATCGAAAGGCGTTTCGGTGGCTCTCGACCGGGCACCGGCGCTTCCTCGGGTCGTCGGCGACCGCACCCAGCTTCAACAGGTGGTGGTGAACCTGGCCATCAACGCAGTCCAGGCGATGGCCGGGGCGGTGCATCGGAGCATTCTCATTCGGACGATGCTGGCGGACCCGGCAACGGTCTGCTGCATGATCGAGGACAGCGGCCCGGGGATCGATCCGATGCATCTCCCCCGGATTTTCGACAGCTTCTTCACCACCAAAGACACCGGCATGGGCATCGGCCTGCGGATCTCCCGCTCCATCATCGAAGCGCACAACGGCCAAATGCGCGTGGACAACGAATCCGCTCTGGGCGGAGCCCGGTTCAGCTTTGCCCTGCCTTGCCACGGCGGCATTGCAAACGACATGCGATAGGTCGGCGGTTCGGCAGGACGATTTTCAAGCCGCGCGGCCGGCTTCCCGTCACGGCCTGCCGGCGAACACGACGGTCACCGGGCTCGCGTTGTCGATCACCTGTCCGGTCGGGGCGAGCTTGCCGGAGCCGGCATTGACCCGAAAGGTGACGATGCTGTCGCCCTGCTCGTTGGCGGCGTTGAGGAAGCGGCCCGCCGGGTCGAGACCGATGAAGCGCGGGCCGCGGCCCTGCGTCGGCTGCCACCCGATCGCCGTCAGGGTCCCGTCCGTCCCGTTGGCAGCGTACATGGTCACGCTGTCGTGGCCGCGGTTGGAGCCGTAAACGAAGCGGCCGTCGGGCGACACCGCGATCTCGGCCGTCGTGCTCGATCCGGTGAAGTCGGGCGGCAGCGTGGTGATCACCTGGATCGGCGCCAGCGTCCCGCGCTCGGCGTCCCAGCGGTACGTCGCGGTCGTGCTGTCGAGCTCGTTGAGCACCCAGACGATCGGCAGCGTCGGGTGGAACGCGAGATGGCGTGGGCCGGCGCCCGGGCCGGTCGCGACCGATCCGGGCTCGGCCGGCGACAGCCGGCCGCTCGCGGCGTCGAAGCGGAAG
>JBEKZK010000551.1:0-4085 GCA_049509935.1 Xanthobacteraceae bacterium
GGCTTCGGCGGCGTTGCCGCCCATGACCACGACGACGTTGGCGTTCTTGATGTCCTGCCAGGTGTTGGTCATCGCGCCACGACCGAATGTTGGGGCCAGACTGGCCACCGTCGGTCCGTGTCAAACGCGCGCTTGATTGTCGAATGCCACCATGCCGGCGCCGCGCACCACCTTGTAGGTGAGGAACGCGGTTTCGTTGGTCGTCGCCGAGGCGGCGAGGAAGCCGGTGGTCGTCCACCGGTTCACCGTCACGCCGTCGTTGTTCTTGGCGATGAAGTTCTTGTCGCGGTCGTCCTTCATCAGCCGCGCGACCCGGTCGAGCGCGACCTCCCAGGACACGCGCTCGAACTTGTCCGAGCCCGGCCGGCGGATCTGCGGGTACACGGTGCGCGTCTCGGCGTGCACCATGTCGAGCAGCGCCGCGCCCTTCGGGCACAGCGTGCCGCGGTTGGTCGGATGATCCACATCGCCTTCGATGTGGATGATCTCGGCCTTCTCGCCCTTCGCCAGGTTGCCCTTGGAATACATGATGATGCCGCACGCCACCGAGCAATACGTGCAGGTGTTGCGGGTCTCGGTCGTGCCGGCGAGCTTGAAGGGTCGAATCGCCGCGGCGTGTGCGGCCTCGACATCTCCGAACCCGAGTGCCCCGATCGTCGTACCGGCAAGACCCGCGCCCGCGCCGATCACGAATTGGCGCCGCGAGAGTTCCATATTCACGGGTTCCTCCTCGAGACAATTGCGCCCCATCGGGGCGGTTCGTATTGGGCGCGGGAGCCCGCAAGCGACCGCGCCGCATGAATCAAGGCCCAGTCGCATAAGGGTATTTACGATCTAAGCGGGAGTCAAACCGTCGCCATAATACCACCTTTTGTGGCAGTTATGGGCCCGCAAGGATGCGCATCGGAATGACTGGCCTTCCGGGCAGACGGATGCTCGTGCCTTGCGACGCACATGGGCCGTCATTGCGCGGCGGGGACGCGTGTGCCACGTCGATCCATGACATCGCGGCGCCGGCCGAACGAGACCGTCCTCGACCTGCGCGGGCTGCGTTGCCCGCTGCCGGTTCTGCGCGCCAAGAAGGCCATGCGGAACGTGCCGATCGGCGGGATTCTCGTGGTGGAATGCACCGATCCGCTGACCGTCATCGACATCCCGCATTTCGTCAATCAGACCGGCCATGCGCTGAGCGCGCAGGAGCGCGCCGACGACGTCTACATCTACCGCATCGTGCGGCGGCATTGACGGCCAGACGATCGGTTCCATGAAACCTGCCTGTAGGATGGGTAGAGTGGCGAAATCGGGCACTTGTCCGATTTCGCCGCGAAACCCATCGATGGGTTTCGCCAAGAGCTCAACCCATCCTACGCGCGCTCAAGGCCTGGCGCCCGGTGGCGTGATGTCCGCCTTCGCCAGGGTGGCGCCTTCGGGCAGCGTGCGCGTCGCCGTCATCGCGGCGTCGAAGTTGGCCGGTGTCCAGGTGGCGCCGGCGATCGAGTAGGCGGCGTCGGAGAGCAACAGCGTCCCGTCGACCAGCCTCGCCGCCTGGGTCACGCCGTAGGCGGCGATCGCCGCAAAATTATCGGGCGCACCTGGCGCGTACGTGGTGCGATCGACCACCGCGATTCCCGGGAGCGACCTCCGAGCGGCCTCGACGATCTGGTCGCGAACCGCCGGCAGCGGCACGTGGCCGGTCAGCAGCAGATTGCTGCCGTCGCGCCGCGCCGCGAACACGTAGGGCTTGGCGCTCGGGATCGGGACGGTCGTCTCGTGAACGAGGCGGACGCCCGGGCTCGTCGCCATCGCCCTGGCGGCATCCTCGCCGGCCTGCGGCGCAAGGGCCCCGCCGCCGAGGGTGACGTCGCGCCCCGAGGCCGTCACGCTCGCCCGGTCGATCAGACTGGCTGCCCCGTCGAGCGAAGCGATAGCCTGCGCCGAGATCTCGTTTTCGACCCGCTCTGTCATGACGAGGTTGGCGATCACCCAGACGATCGCCAGGACGACGAGGCCGCTCCACAACTTGCTCGCTGCTGACGTCACGTGCGGTCTCCCCGGTTGCGTCGACGGAACGAGCCGCCGCTCCCGAATGCGCCATTCCGCGGCAAATGTGTATGCGCTGGCACCGCATCCACATCAAGCGAGAGCGGCACAAGCATCGGTGAGACGGGCGGGAAGCGCGTTCCCGACCATGACGACGACACCTCCACCGCGGGGCGGCGGGTGCCGTTGCGCCTGCTCATGCCTGACATGCGGACGGCACTGCGGCAATTGGACGCGCTGCGCCGGAGCCGGCGGATTTGATCAGCGACGACGATTTGATTGAGCCCGCGGGAAAAGATTTAGCAAACAGCGGGCGCCGAGCGGGCCGTGGACACCATTGCGCCGCACCTCGGCCGAAAACGCGTGATGCGCTGACGATCGCCCGGAGCTGCGGGTGGCGTTCGGCCGGACACTCGCACGCGCCGTCGCCTTTCTAGCGGATTCGTAGCGATTTCTGATTCGGGCCGCCGGGACGCATGTGCCGAAGCACCGACCGGCGAAGACCTGTCACGCCGCGGAGGCGACGCGCCGGCCGACGACGCGCGGTCGCAACTCCGCCGCGCCATCTGGGAGGACGGCGGAATGACGACGATCGAACCGTTGCAAGGCCACTTCGCGCCGGCGCCGGGGCTGCTGGCGCGGGACCGCATCATCGCCACCGCCGGGTTCAATCGCTGGCTGGTGCCGCCGGCGGCGCTGTGCATTCATCTGTGCATCGGAATGGCGTACGGCTTCAGCGTGTTCTGGTTGCCATTGTCGCGCGCGATCGGCCTCGACGAGGCCGTCGCCTGTCCCGACCTCACGCTGCTCGACGAGCTGTTCACCACGACCTGCGATTGGCGCATTTCCAGCCTCGGCTGGGTGTTCACGCTGTTCTTCGTCGTGCTCGGATCGTCGGCGGCGGTCTGGGGTGGCTGGCTGGAGCGCGCCGGTCCGCGCAAGGCCGGCGTCGTCGCGGCGCTGTGCTGGTGCGGCGGGCTGGTGATCTCGGCGGCCGGCGTTTTCACCCATCAGCTGTGGATGCTGTGGATCGGCTCCGGCGTGATCGGCGGCATCGGGCTCGGCCTCGGCTACATCTCCCCGGTCTCCACGCTGGTCAAATGGTTCCCGGATCGCCGCGGCATGGCGACCGGCATGGCGATCATGGGCTTCGGCGGCGGTGCGATGATCGGCGCTCCGCTCGCCAACCGGCTGATGAGTTATTTCCACACCCCGACCGACGTCGGGGTGTGGCCGACGTTTCTCGCCCTCGCGGCGATCTATTTCGTGTTCATGCTGGTCGGCGCGTTCGGTTATCGCCTGCCGCCGGCCGGCTGGCGCCCCGCCGGCTGGACTCCGCCCGACAACACCAGGGCGATGATCACCCGGCATCACGTCCATCTCTGGGACGTCCACAAGACCAGACAGTTCTGGCTGATTTGGGCGGTGCTCTGCCTCAACGTGTCGGCCGGCATCGGCGTCATCGGCATGGCGTCGCCGATGCTGCAGGAGATCTTCGGCGGGTCGCTGGTCGGTCATCCCGAGCTGGGCTTCACCGCGCTCGGCCCCGAGCAGCTCACGGCGGTGGCGGCGATCGCCGCCGGCTTCACCGGCCTGCTGTCGCTGTTCAACATCGGCGGCCGCATTTTCTGGGCGTCGCTGTCCGACCATATCGGGCGGAAGCGGACCTACACCACGTTCTTCCTGCTCGGCATCGTCATGTATGCGCTCGCCCCGTGGGCCGCGCATTCCGGCAACAAGGCGCTGTTCGTCGCCTTCCTCGGCATCATCCTGTCGATGTACGGCGGCGGCTTCGCCACGGTGCCGGCCTATCTGGCCGACGTGTTCGGCACCCAGTTCGTCGGCGCCATCCACGGCCGGCTGCTGACCGCATGGTCGACCGCCGGCATCGTCGGCCCGATGGTCGTCAACTACATCCGCGAATTCGAGATCGCCGCGGGGGTGCCGCGCGATCACGTCTACGACGTGGCGATGTACATCCTGGCCGGCATGCTGGTGGCGGGCCTCATCTGCAACCTTCTGATCCGGCCGCTGGCGGACCATTG
>JBEKZK010000552.1:0-4082 GCA_049509935.1 Xanthobacteraceae bacterium
CTCACTTCCCGACTCTGCAACGTCAACGTCGAGCGCAACCCCGCAACCATTATATCCCATTTGTCTCTGGGCGCAATGGAGGATCTGATCTGAATGCTCAACATGCCCCATTCAATTCGCCCGCTCTCCACGCCGCAATACTGCTGTCCGGACTGCCTATTGCAATCTTCGCATTCGCCCACGCAGCCTCGAAGACATGACCGGCGTTGCGGCCAACCGGATCAAGAAAAATTCGCTTCCCGGCGTGCGCCTTGCGGAACTTATTGCTCGGATCGGGCGCGCATTCAGTTTCTTTCACCCGAAGGCAGTTGCGGGGCCTGCCGAGGAGGCGTCACCGGCCCCCCGCAAACCATGCTCTCGACGATGGGGACGAAAGTGCAGCGGTCGGAGGCAAGCCACCGATTTTTCCAACGAGGGGCGGGTTACAGCCGCGGCACCGCGTCGGCGCTCGGCCGGACCGCCATAGGCATCGGCCCATGCCGGCGCCCATATCATGAGACGACGCGCGATCGGCAAGGCGCGCGATGCTGGAAGGCCTCGGCGCGAACGAAGTCCTCGTCGAGGCCGAAAAGGCGCCGGCCCCGCTCCCCAAAAGCCGAATCAGGGCCTCGCGGCACCCTGCGTGTTGACATAGCACGCATAGATTGATGTGCTGGCGCAGATATAGATCCGATTGCGCTGCACGCCGCCGAAGACCAGATTCCCGGCGGTCTCCGGCGTGTGGATCTTGCCGAGCAGATCCCCCTGGGGACTGTAGCAGCGGATCCCGTCTTCCTTCGGATCGCCCCAGCCGACCGAGCACCAGACATTCCCCTCGACGTCACAGCGCATCCCGTCGGTCAGACCGGGGAAGTTATCGGCGAATACCTTGCTGTTCGACACCTTGCCGGTGCCGATGTCGACGTCGAACACGCGGATGTGGGCCGGGTTGCCCGGCCCCTCCGAGATGCCGCTGTCGATGACATAGAGCTTCTTCTCGTCGGGCGAGAACAGGATGCCGTTGGGCTGCACGAAGTCGTCGACCACGACCTTGACCTCGCCGCTTTGCGGATCGACCCGGTAGACGTTGTGCTTCTCCTGCTCGATCTCGCCGTGGATGCTTTCGTACCATCCCCTGACGCCGTAGGTCGGGTCGGTGAACCAGATCGAGCCGTTGGAGGCGACGACGACGTCGTTCGGCGAGTTCAGCTTCTTGCCGTTGTACTTGTCGGCGATGATCGTGATGGTGCCGTCGAACTCGGTGCGGGTGATCCGCCTGCCGGTGTGCTCGGCGGTAACGAGGCGCCCCTGCGGGTCGGTGGTGTTGCCGTTCGAGTTGAGCGAGGGATAGCGAAACACGCTCAGGTGATTGTCGTCCTCGAGCAGGCGCATGATGCGGTTGTTGGGAATGTCGCTGAAGAGCAAGTAACGGCCGGCGGCGAAATAGGCGGGACCCTCCGTCCAGCGGAAGCCTGTGGCGATGCGCTCCACGCCACCGGTGCCGGGGCTGCCCTTGAAACGCTTGTCGAGAGACTCGATGTGCGGATCCGGATAGCGCGCTCCGGACAGCGGCCCCAGGGGCAGCGGCGAGGAGTCGTGAAGCGGAACGCCCGTTTGGCCGAACGGCCCTTGGGTCGCTGCACCTGCTGCGTGCAGGCCGACGGTCGTTGCAGTGGCAGCCGTCGCCGCCAGGAATGCGCGTCTGTGCATTTGTATCCTCCCATTGATTGCTTATGCATCCGGACTCTGTGGGCCAGATGTCACGAACTCGACGGATCAGAGGCGCTTGCCGAGGAACCTCGGCAAGAGGACGAGCATGGTCGATCGATCTCCACGGGCCACGGCGGCAACCAAACAGAAAACGGGCCCGCGGACGCTTCGAGGTAACGGCTTCAGTGGGCCCGGCGTCCGTACTGAAGCGAAAAGTGAGGGTCGGATTGATGATCAGACCCCCAGTTTTGGTGAGGGGAGCACGTCACCCATTTGGAGACCTGCTCATTTCCGAGATTGCCAGCGGCAGCGCAGAGCGTCAAGTCTCGTGTCGCAAAACCGCGGGCTCCACTCCAAATAAATTTTCAGAGAGCATGCGCGCTCTCTCGAAGCGTACAACCAATCAAATGAAATTCCACGATGATGTCGACATTATCGGACAACATGCTCTTCAGCATGTTCGGATTTCCGGACGCGCCATTCATTCGCGACACGAAGCGGGCATTTCGGGTCGGCTGCCTGGGCGGCTCTCTGACGATAGCTTGCCGAGCGGACAGCCTTCCGAGGGATGAATCGCGCGAGACGAAGACCACCGGTCCGTTGCGCGAAGGACTCGACTCGGTTGGTTTTGCAAATATTATCCACGGGTTCTCATGAAGGGCTCGAGGGGATAGCCGAAGAGGCGATGTCCGAATTCCCGAACAATATTCGCGGGAGCATGTCCAGATTTCTGAACGTGCCGTTCGTTCGCGACGCGAGTCGGGCGTTCCGGCCTGCGGCTTGGGCCGAGCGCATGAGAGCATTGTTTCTCGTGTGCAGGCCTTGGCACCGGCCGTGGCCCCTCACCGCTCGGGTTCCGGTTGTGTCGGGCGCTCTGATCTTGGCCGTCGCGATCGCCGCGTCGCAGATCCTGATGTCGACCGTCGCTCGCGAGCAGGAAATCGGCGTGCGGCGGATCGCCGCGGTCTATCTCGACGGCATCTCCACGACGATCTACCCGCACGTCGTCGCCCGGAACCTGACCAACACGACGGAAGCGCTGCGCCGGACGATGTGGTTTCATCAGAGCATGCGCGAGCAGCGTGCCTTGGTGCGCCTGCCCGATGGCAGTCTCTTCGCAGATGTATCCGGGCCGAACGGTGATCCTACGGCGGAAGACCCGTTCCATGATGCTGGTCTCAGACAACGACTCGAGGCGCAAGACGGCTTTTTCTTCGATACGGACACCGGCTTGGGGTGGGCCTCACGCGCCATCGTTCGCAGTGGCGACCTCGTCGCCGACCTCTATGTCGCGCTGGAGCTCAAGCCATTGGTTGAGGAACGACAGACACTGCGCCGCAAGTTGCTGTTGGCGACGGTGCTGGCCAGTTTGGGCGCCTCCGCGATCGGATTTCTGATCGTGCGCCGGATGGATCTGCCGGTTCGCTTGCTGGCAGATCGGTTGCGCCGGGCGCAAGCAGGCGATTTGGATCGTGTGCCGCCTGCGTTGCTGCCGCCGGCGTCGAGTGAATATGGTCGTCTGTTGCGCGGCTACAATGATCTCGTGGAAGCGCTCGGCGAGCGAGAGGCCCTCGCCGCCAGGTTGGCAGAGCGCGAGCGCGAGAGCGTACTGGGCCGCCTTGCCGCCACCGTGGCTCACGAGGTCCGCAACCCACTCGGCGGGATGACGACAGCGCTCGATACAGTACGCAAGTTCGGTGGTGACCCCGATGTTCGGGCAAAGAGCCTGGACCTGATCGAGCGCGGTCTGTGGAGCATACGCGACGTGGTCGGCTCCGTGCTCGCATTTCACCGGATGCCGCCGGACCGCCGCGGGCTCACGCCGGGCGATCTCGATGATCTGCGAGTCCTGATCGAACCGGCGTTGACGCGTCGGCAGCTCCGCCTGGCCTGGCAATGCAATATTCAGGAGACGGTCGACGTCGCCGCAACGGAGACGCGGCAGATCGCTCTGAACCTGTTGCTGAATGCATGCGACGCATCGCCGCCTGAAGAAGAGATCGGCTTCAGGGCATGGCTCGACGAAGAGTCCAGTCCTGTACGGCGGACGCAACTCAGGCTGGAGGTTTTGGATGCTGGCCCGGGATTGCCTCAGGATGTCGCGGCGGTGTTGACGGAAGTCGGCGTGATGGGTCTCCCCGATCCGCCGCGGGGCCTTGGTATCTGCGTCGTCCGCGACCTCGTCCGTGGATTGGGAGGGCGAATCGTCGCGACCACGCTGGCCGGAGATCATGGATCTCGCATCACGGTTACGCTGCCGACGAACGGTGGAACCGGAGGGGAGTTCGGGACATGAACGCTTCGACCGCCGCCCGGACGGGCATTTCGTCCGCCGGGCCCCGGCCCATGATCGGCATCGTCGACGACGATCCGATCATGGGGGAGTCGCTGAT
>JBEKZK010000553.1:0-4082 GCA_049509935.1 Xanthobacteraceae bacterium
CGAAGCGATCGGCTTGCCGAACTGCAGTCGCTCCTGGGCATATTTGAGCGTCGCCTCGAAGGCGCCCATCTGGATGCCGGTTGAAGCCCAACCCACCATGTAGCGCGTCATCCTCAGCACGCGCGCGGTGTCGCGGAAGGAATTGCCGGCTTGCAGGCGGTTGGCTTCCGGAAGGCGCACGTCCTTGATCGTGATCTGGCCGTTCTGCACGACCTTGAGCGCGATTTTGTGCTCGATCTTCTCGACACTGAAGCCCGGCGTCGTTTTGTTCTCGACGATGAACCCCTTGACCTGATTGTCGCTGACGTCGCGCGCCCAGATGATCGAGATGTCGCACCACGGCGCGTTGCCGATCCAGCGCTTCTGGCCGTTGAGGGTCCACGTGTCGCCGTCGCGCTTGGCGGTCGTGGTCAGGCCGCCGGCGGTGCCCGAACCGACCAGCGGCTCGGTGAGGCCGAAGCACCCGATCTTCTCCATGCGCGCCATCGGCGGGAGCCACTTCTGCTTCTGCTCCTCCGACCCGTCGAGATAGATCGAGCCCATCGCCAGGCCGCTGTGCACGCCGAAGAAAGTGCAGAACGAGGCGTCGACGCGCGCCAGCTCCATGGCGACGACACCGAACAGCTTCTGGCTCCCGCCGGCGCAGCCATAGCCCTTGAATCCCAAGCCGCCGATCGACAGCTCCTTGAAGGACGGCAGCAGCTCGAACGGAAACGCATCGTCGGACCAGTACTTGTTGATGATCGGCTGGACCTTGGTCTCCATGTAGGCGCGCACCTTCTTGACGATCGCCTTTTCCTCGGCGGTCAAGTCATCCGCGAGCTGGTAGAAATCGCTGTTCGGGGGCGGAATCTGCTTGGGTACCGAAGGCTTGAGTGCTGTGGCGGTGGCCATCTTGATCTCCAATCTTTCACCTTGCCGCGTTGGCTTCTAGTTAGGCCGCATGCGCTGGCGGCGCGAGTGAAGCGCGGCAAATCGGGCCAAATCGTTGCAAACGAGACGGCGGAATCCGCCTACGCCGGATCGGGCAAGATCAGCGGACGGCTGGCGTTTCTCGGGCGATGAAGGTGATCCCGGCAACGGGAACGGCGCAGGACATCAAGCGAGGTCCGCTGATGACCGAAGACCTGGGGAGGGCTTGTCGCGGGCGCGCGCCGCCGCCGCGGAGCAGCCGCCCACGCCAATTGCGCCGGTCAGACGCCGCGCCCGGCCGCAATCACGGGCATGCCCGTGGCAGCCGCGCGTCGCGATCTTCTTTCGCTGTCGGCAGGGCACTTGCCCCGTGGGGCCGTAGCTGCGATCGGATGACGGCGCTGTCGCGCCGCGGACACGCGTGCGCCGGCTATCCGGGTGGCTGCCGCTGCGCAGCGACCCGCCCATAGGTTTCACGCAGAACTTTCTTGTCGATCTTGCCGACGCTGGTCTTTGCCAGACCGTCGACGAACTGGATCGTCTCGGGGATGCCGTATTTCGGGCGGTCTTCCGACGAGATCACGGGATGTTCTCCACCATCATTTCCCAGACGTCGTGGCCCTTGCCGTGCAGCATTGCCCTGGCGCTGTAGACCGCCATCCCGACGACCGCCTCGGGCGAAACGAGGGGCGACGGCGGCATCACCAGTTGCATTGCGTTCACCTTCACATGCAGCACCGCCGGGCCGGGCTGCGCGAGCCAAGACTGGACGGCCTCCTCGAGACCACCTGCCTTCGAGATGCTGTGCCCCCAGAGGCCCATCGCCTTGGCGACTTCGCCGAAGTCGGGGTTCTTCAAGTCCGTGTACACCGGCACCAGGCCGGCAGCCTTCTGCTCGATATCGACAAATCCGAGCATGCCGTTGTCGTAGACGGCGATCTTGATCGGCAGTTTTTCCTGCACCGCCGTCAGGAGATCGCCGAGCAGCATGGCGAACCCGCCGTCGCCTGCCAGGCAGACCACTTGTCGGTCCGGCTGACATTTTTGCAGCCCGAGCGCCGACGCCATCCCGCTCGCCATGGTGCCGTGGAGCAAGCTGGCAAAGGTCCGACGTCTCCCTCCGGTGTCGATGTGGCGAAGCATCCACACCGTCGCCGTCCCGTCATCCGCCGCGAACAACGCATCCTCGGCCGCATACTTGTTGATAACCTTCGTCAGGTAGATGCCCGAAATGCCGGCGTCCGGGCCCGACGCGGTTTCAGCCTTCGCCGCCACCACGTCCTTCTGGAAACGCTTCAGATGGGTCGTCAGGAATCCGTCGTCCTCGTGCTGATCGAGACGCGGGAGCAGAGCCTGCAGGGTCGCCTTGACATTGCCAACCGCCCCGATCGCGACCGGATGACGTCGGCCGATATGGGTAGGATCGATGTCGATCTGGATGATTGTCGCTCTGCTCGGATAGAATTGGCTCCAGGCGAAGTCCGCCCCGAGCAGGAGCAGCACGTTGCAGTCGAGGACGGCATGATAGCCGGCGCCGCCACCGATGATGCCTGTCATCCCGACGTTGTAGGGGTTGTCGTACTCGAGGAAGTCCTTGCCGCGAGATGTATGGGCCATTGGCGCCATCAACCGCGCCGCCGTGGCGACAACCTCGTCGTGTGCGCCGGCGCAGCCGGCACCCGCATAAATCGTGATCGCATCGCTCTTGTTCAAGATGTCTGCGATCTCACCGAGATCCTCATCGCCCGGGCGAATGATCGGACGCCGCGCATGAACGGCATACGGCGCTTCGTCGTGCGCGGCGGCATTGGCGACGTCGGCCGGCACCACGAGCACGGCGACACCGCGTTTCGTCAGGGCTGCCTGGCAGGCCGCGACTGTCTTGCGGCGGGCCTGCTCGGGCGTCAGGATCATCTCGCAATAGACGCTGCAGCCCTTGAAAACGTCGTCGAAATCGATCTCCTGGATGGACTCGAATCCCAGGTCCGGCCGCACGATCTGGGTTGCGATCAGGATGACCGGTGCGCGGTTGCGGTTGGCTTCGTAGAGGCCGTTGATGAAATGGAGACTGCCGGGGCCGCAGGATCCCGCGCAGGCGGTGAGACGCCCGGTGAGCGATGCCTCGGCTGCCGCCGCGAAAGCGCCGGCCTCTTCATGCCGCACATGGACCCAGTCGATCTGGCTGCGGTCGATGGCGTGGGCGATCCGGTTCATCGTGTCGCCAACGATGCCGTAGCACGTCTTTACGCCGGATGCTTGCAGCGTCTCGACCAGTAAATCGGCCACTCGCTTGCTCATAGCGGCGCCTCCGGAGGTGCTGCGCCGGTTGCGCGGGGCGTTCGTAGAGTGGCGGTTGTCATTTGCGTCTCCATTCTCGCGACTTGCTTACCGCCGAAAAGGGGCTAACCCCGCGTGCTTCCTGGCGCGAGTGAAGTCCGGCAAATTGTTGCAAATTGTCGCTAATGCGGCGGCGGGGCGGCGGCACGCACCGGAGCGAAGCCGTGGCGGCTGTACAAGGGCGCATTCACCGGATGTCCCCGGGATCGCCCGCTTCCTCCAGGATCTGTTTGGCCGCGATCAGATCGGCGGTTACGAATCCCTCCGTAAAGCGATTGTATACCGGCTGGAGGCAGGCGATCGCGTCGACGGGACGCCCCTGATGACGCAGCAGGCGGGCAAGGCTCGTCGCAGCACGCAACTCCCAAGACAGCATGTCCTGGCGGCGCGCCCCGTCCAACGCTTGCCGGAAGAGGTTCTCCGCAGTTTCCGCGGCCGCAGACGTGCTCTGCAACAGCAAGAGTTCGCCTTTGAGGCGGAGCAACTCGGGCGTGAGCCAGCCCTCCTCGGACTGTTCGATCCCTGCTTCGACGACCGCGAGTCCCTCGGTGACCCGACCGGCGTGGGCCAGCGCCCCGGCGACCTCGATCAGTCCGGTCAAGAACCGAAACGTGACGTTCGGTTCGGCGAGCTCGCCGACTGCGATGTGCCCCACCGGCGATCCCGTCTCGCTTCTGATGGCGACGACGTGGCAAAACCCGGAGCCATACGCGTTCCAGAGAGGCAGGTAATGCCTTCCCGAATGGTAAAGCAGCTCACGTGCATAATTCGCCGCCATGGCGAGGTCTCCCACCCAGAGCGCGATCGGGCACGCCGCCAGGGCCAGGGCAGAG
>JBEKZK010000554.1:0-4076 GCA_049509935.1 Xanthobacteraceae bacterium
TTGGTGCCCGGCTCCGGCAGCGTCGTTCCGATCGCGCGCCAGCGCGCGCCCAGGTCGTCGCTCAGGTAAATCTGGTCGGCGACCGCCGCCCACAGGCGCGACGGCGAGGCCGCATCCGCCACGACGGTGGCGACGACGCCGCCGCCAGGGCCGATGGCGCGCCCGGTCCATTGGTGGCCGCCATCCTGGCTCGCCCTGAGCTTGCCGTCGATGATGGCGAGCAGCAGCTCGCCGGGCTCGCGCGCAACGGCGAGGGCGGTCATTCGGGTGTCGTCTCCGGGGCTCGCCGGCCCGCGTCGGAAGCTCCGGCCGCCGTCATCGCTGACGAACAGTCCGCCGGGGCCCAGCAGGTAGATGCGGTCGGGCTCCGCGGCCCAGGCGATCGTGCGCGCCGGTGCGGCGCCGTCCGGCGCCGCGGCGCGGGCCCACTGGCCGTCGTGAAAGCGAAAGACGCCGCTCGGCGCCGCACATAGCACGGTCTGCCCGTCGCGCGAGAAGGCGATCGCAAAGACGGCTCCGAAGATCAGGCCCTGGGCCTCCTGCGTCCAGCTCCGTCCGCCGTTCTGCGAGCGCAGCAGGCCGGTGTCGGTGCCCATCAGCAGATGGGTCGGATCGCGAGGATCGACCGCGACCGTGAGCGCCGCATTGACGAACAGCCCGGCGTCGGCGTTGAGCCAGGTCTCGCCGAAGTTGTGGGAACGGAACAGCCCCCCATAGGTGCTCGGGTCGTGAGCCCGAACGTTAGAGGCGGCGCTCACGATCATCAGCGTGGACGCCAACAGCCGGAGCGCGAATCGGGTCACCAGAGATCGGACCTCGAGGAGCTGCGATGAGTCGGTCGCCGACCCATCGCAGCTCGAATCGCTGTTGTTGTTGTTGGTTGTCTCGTTACTTGGGCTTGCGCGACTTCTCGCCGTCAGTCAGCGTCACTTCCGCCATGCGGCCGCCATTGAGGGCGACCCACGAGTTCTTGGTCAGCGGATAGGCGTCGGTGTAGCTCAGCGGCTCGTGGGCGGCGACGCAGTTCTGATAGCCGCCGGTGATCTTGTAGCACTTCTCGTACGCCAGGATCTGCTGGACCGTGTCGGTCTGCTGGATGTTGGCGGGCATCCAGTCGCGGATGCCTTCCCACGACGAGTAGGCGTCGGATCCGAACACCAGCTTGCCCAGGGCGGTCGGCACCTCGAGCAGCTGCGAGCCGGCCGTGTGGGCACGGAAAGCCGGATGGATCTTCACGCCGGGCGCGATTTCCATTTCGCCGTCGACGATGACGGCCTTTCCACCCAGCACCTTGCCGTAGATCTCGGCCACCGTCAGCGGCTCGTAGCCGCAAGCCGGGGTCCGGAAGCAGCCGCCGGGAGAGTTGTTGACGGCGGCGATCTTCGGGTTGGGATAGTTGAGCGCCCACTCGATGGCCTTCAGCTCTTCGCGCTGGACGTAGAGAACCGCGTTGGGGAAATCCGACAGCTGCCCCGCGTGATCCCAGTGACCATGGCCGATGACGATCTTGGTCACGTCCTTGGCGTCGAAGCCCAGGGTCTTGAGCTGGTCGGGCAGGGCCGCCCAATGCTCGGTCCCGGTCATCTTGTGGTATTCCTGCTGTTTCCAGCCGGAATCGGCCAGGATCAGCTCGTTTCCGCACTTGATCACACCGATATTGACCGGAAGGTCGACGGTGTTGATGTTGTGCTTGGCGTCGGTGCTGCCCGGCACGAAGACGCGGTCTGGCATGAAGGAGCCGAACGGCACCTTCATGAAGCGGCTGCTCTCGACCAGCCAGACCGAGCAGTTGCTGGTTTGCGCGACGGCGTTCGTCGCATTGAGTCCCGCAAGTCCGGCTGCGGCTAGCGTGCCCGCCAGGACGAGGCGTCCAAGTTGCTTCCTCACCTTGTACCCCTTTGTTTAGCATGTTGCGCCGAGATCAGTCACTTCCCGACGGCCGGCGCCGGCCGTCGAAAACCCTCAATTCGGTCTGTGCTCGCCGGGCCAGAGAACGTCCTCGACCTTGAGCAGATCCTCGGATGCGGTGTAGCTCATGTTCTGCGCCGTCACCAGATGCTCGATCTTGCTGTCCGTTTCCACCTTCGCCATCTCGGCCGATGCATTCTTGAGCAGCGTGATCGCTTCGAGATACTGGTCCTGCACCTTGTGCATGGAGTCCGGCACCTTCAGCGCCCGCGCCTTGCCGTCCGCCGCCTCGAGCGTGTCGTGCAGCGCCGACGCGGTCACCGCCAGCTTGTGCGGGTCGTGATGGTCGGTCACGTAGGAGATCCCGGCGAAGCTCATCACCACCGCCGACGTTTCGACGACCTCGCTGTGGATCGGCCACAACGCGGCCGCATAGGCTTCCTCGTCGGCGTTGAGCGCGATCGGCTGCGCCGGACCACCTTCGCCACCACCTGCCGACGCCACCGTGCGCGGCTCGAGCTCCCGCTGCATGGCAAAAACCACGACCGCGACGAGCGCAGCAACAACCGCGGAGAGCAGAACCATTCGAACACGCGGCAGTGTTATCGCATGCATCGAACGATTTCCGGCGTCAGCGGGCGAACCTTCTGCGGCAAGCTTAAACCTTCCCAGCAGGCCGGTCAACAAAGCGGTCGCACGAAGCGGTCGCGCGATCGTGGCGCTCCCGCCGCCGATCGGCGGTATCGCGTCGCAGTCGCGGCGCCCCCTCTGGCGCCGTGCGGTTGCGGCGCTATGCTCATCGGCGGCCACGATGATGGAATGGTCCGATGCGCGCTCTGCTCGTCCTCTGCCTCGCCGGCTTCTTCCCGCTGTGGCCGGCCGCCCTGATGGCGCAGGGGAGGCCAGGCCATGAGGCCTTCCACCCCTGGTACCGAGGGCTTCTCAGCCCCGAAGGCGAATCGTGCTGCAATGAGGAGGACTGCCATCCGGTGGAGGGTCGGTTCGTCGCCGAAGGAGCGGAAGGAGCGGTCGACCTGGAGATACTCATCAACGGTCGATGGGTGAGGGTCCCCAGGGACAGAATTCTGCCACAGCCCTCGCCGGACGGTGGCGTCCATGCCTGCTACAGCGATCCCGCGCCATTCATGACCGAAACCGTGCCCGGGCTGACCATACGCTGCGTGATGATCGGCGGCTTCTCGTGACCGGGCAGACTAATGCGGCTCCCAGACCGGGTGGTCGGTGAACAGCCCGCCGTCCACGAACCCGATCTGATAGATCAGCACCAGGCCGAAGGCGAAGCTGACGAGGCCGGACGCCGCCCGCAACTGCCAGTTGAATCGCGGCAATTTGGACGCCGTGAACGAGAACGGCGCCGACAGGACCAGGGTGATCAGCATCATCCCCGCAATGGTCCCGATGCCGAACAGCATCAGATAGGTCATGGCCCAGACGGGATCGTGCACGGCGGCCAGCACCAGCAGGGCCACTGCGGCGGATCCGGCGAGCCCGTGCACGATGCCGACCACCAGGGGGCGCAGCCACTGGTAGGGCGCGAGACCGCGGAACCTGACGTCGAGTCGGGCGAGCGCGGTCGCGTCCTCGCGGTGGCCGTGGCCGGCGGCGCCCGGACCGTGGACGTGGCGATGGACGTAGTCGCCGTGGGCGTGGACGCGGTCGTCGGCCGCAGGCCCGGGGGCATGCGTGTGGCCGTACCCCGCCGCCTGGCCGATCACCCGCCCCATGCCGGTCAGGGTGAGGACGCCGAGGATGATCAGCATGACGCCGACCGCGAACTCCATGCCCAGACCGATGCGCGGCGGGATCACGATGCCGAACACGATGATCGCGCTGCCGACCACCAGGATGGTGAGCGTGTGGCCTACGCCCCACGCCGCCCCGATCAGCGCCGAGCCGCGCAGGCTGCGCTGACGGCTGACGATGGTGGCGATGGCGACGACGTGGTCGGCGTCGGTCGCATGGCGCATCCCCAGGATGAAGCCCAGGAACACCAGCGACCCCAGGCTGGCGACGGTGTCCAACATCCAACTCACCTCAACGTGTCACCGGACCATACAGGATCATACCGCCACATAGTATCATACCTACGCGGAGAGAATTCATACCGGAATGGCGGGCGCCCGCATAGTCCTTTGAAATCATCGCTA
>JBEKZK010000555.1:0-4072 GCA_049509935.1 Xanthobacteraceae bacterium
CGAACTTCGGAATCCAGAGGTGCACTAGCAAGTCTATGATTCTAGTGCGGCTTTTAGGATTTGAAGTTCCTATGACGAGCGCGCCGCACATCTGATAGGAACTTCAAATCCGCCGCACTAGCCTCTGCTCACGCGTTCGACACGACGATCAGGCGATCGAGACGTCCCTCGGCTTCGCTCGAATCGATCGACCGCTGGGCCAGCGTTACACCGTCCTTGAAATCCTCGGCGCGCCCGGCCACGACCAGCGCGGCGGCAGCGTTGAAGACCGCGACGTCGCGATAGGGCCCCTCGCCGCCGCGGAGCACCTCGAGCAGCGCCTCGGCGTTCTGCTGCGCGGTGCCTCCACGCAGCGCCTCCGGCCTCACCGTGGCGAGCCCGACATCCTCCGGCGCGATCTGGAAGCTGCGCACCTCGCCGTCCTCGAACGATGCGATGCTGGTCGGCCCGGCCGTCGTGATCTCATCGAGGCCGTCGGAGCCGTGCACCACGATCGCGCGCACCGAGCCGAGGTTCTTCAGCACCACGGCGAGCGGCTCCACCCAGTGACGCGAGAACACGCCGACCAGCTGGCGCTTGACACCGGCAGGGTTCGCCAGCGGACCGAGCAGATTGAAGATCGTCCGGGTCCCGAGCTCGACCCGGGTCGGGCCGACATGCTTCATCGCCGGATGATGCGCCGGCGCGAACATGAAGCCGATGCCGGCTTCCGCGATGCAGCGGCTGATCGCCTCCGGCGACAGCTCGATGCGCACTCCGAGGGCCGCCAGCACGTCGGCGGCGCCCGAGCGCGACGACAGCGCCCGGTTGCCGTGCTTGGCGACGGGAACGCCGGCGCCGGCGGCAATGAAGGCCGCGCAGGTCGAGATGTTGTATGATCCGGACGCGTCGCCGCCGGTACCGACCACGTCGATGGCATCCGGCGGCGCCTCGACCTGGAGCATCTTGGCCCGCATCGTGGTGACCGCGCCGGTGATCTCGTCGATCGTCTCGCCGCGCACCCGCAGCGCCATCAGCAGCGCCCCCATCTGCGAAGGCGTCGCCTCGCCGGACATCATGCAGTCGAAAGCCTCGGCCGACTCGGCCAACGTCATCGTGGCACCGGTCGCGACCTTGCCGATGAGCGCCTTGAACTCGTCCATGCTGCCCTTCAGGCCTATTGTGCCGCTCGAACCGCGGCCGGACGTCGGCCGGTCTTCGCGTTCCAGGCATCGGCGATATCGAGGAAATTCTTGAGGATCAGATGACCGTGCTCGGAGGCGATGCTCTCGGGATGGAACTGCACGCCGTGCACCGGCAGGCTGGCATGCCCGAGGCCCATCACCAGGCGGTCGTCGGTCTCGGCGGTGACCGCGAGCGTGTCCGGCACGGTGGTGCGCTCGACCACCAGCGAATGGTAGCGCGTCGCCTGGAACGGCCCGTTGATGCCGCGGAAGACGCCGCCGCCATGATGCCTGATCTCCGACAGCTTGCCGTGGATGGGCTCGGGGGCGCGCACCACCTTGCCGCCGAACACCTGGCCGATCGCCTGGTGGCCGAGGCAGACCCCGAAAACCGGAATCGTCGGCGCAGCCGTCTCGATCAGCTCCAGGCAGATGCCGGCGTCATCCGGCGTGCACGGTCCGGGCGACAGAACGATGGCATCCGGATCGGCCGACATGACATCCGACACGCCGAGCGCGTCGTTGCGATGGACCGCCACGTCGGCACCCAGTGCGCCGAGATAGTGGAACAGGTTGAAGGTGAAGCTGTCGTAGTTGTCGATCAGCACGATCATGGCGTCAGGTCTCACATCGGGCCCGGCCCCCGCCGGTCGTCCACCCGCGCCAAAAGGGCCCGGCCGTCGGAGGACGAGGCTGTCGAGAGGCCTCGGCCATCCGGGAACCGGGGCGTTCGAGGACCTGGACCGTCAGACGCGTCGCGCGCGGGCATTGGTCTTAGACGGCGCCGCGGGATGCGGTCAAGAAACGATACCCGGCCGCAGGGCCGGCGAGGAAAATATTCGTCAACCAAATCAGAAGCGTGCCGATTGCGGGACCGCCGATGGAGCGGCGCGGGGTGCTCCGGTGGGCCGCCGGTCGGGAGGTCTCGACAACGGCGAGCCGACGTCGGATATGATCGGCGCCGCAGTGCCGTCAACGGACCCGATCTTCGACACTGTTTCGCGTTTCTTACCCGCCATGGAGTGGAGGGCGAATCGCGCGAGTGCTTCAACTTGTCAGCTGCGTGATTTTGCCAAGATGGTATGCCCTTTCGTGGTGAGACCATGTCGCAATCGCAGGACCATCCGACTGCAGCATCTGGCGCCGACGGTGGCGTAATGGAGGCCTCATGAGAGTATTGACTGCGACAGCAGCATTGCTGGTGGGCTGGTCGATGGCGCAGGCGCAGCCGGCGGCGCCGGTTCCGCCCACTCCCGAGACGTCGAAATTCGCCATCAATCGCGAGGGCTCGCAGATCGGGACGGTCACCATCGAGGTGACGCGCAACGGCACGGAGACGCTGGTCAAAGCGGTGACCCACATCGAGGTGAAGGTCGCGTTCATCACCGCCTATCGGTTCGACCAGAGCTACAGCGAGCGCTGGGTCAACAACAAGCTCGTCGCCCTGACGTCGACCACCGATGACAACGGAACGCCGTACAAGGTCGACGTCGCACCGAAGGGGACCGGGTTGGCGATCGAAGCGAACGGCAAGACCTCTCAGGTCGACGCCAGCATGATTCCGTTCACGCTGTGGAATGCGGCGCTGGTCAAGCAGACGTCGGTGTTCGATCCCCAGAAGGGAACCGTCATGAAGATCGCGGTGACCGACAGCGGGATGGACAACATCCCGGTGCTCGGCAAGAAGATGAAGGCGCACCACTACTCGATCACCGGTCCGTTCGCGCAGGAGGTCTGGTACGACGAGAAGGGCGGTTTCGTTCAGTCGATGCTGGTCGGCCCTGACGGATCCAAGATCCACTACCGCATGATCCCGCCTGCCGAGGGTCAGTAGCCCGGCTCCGGGTCCTCCTTCTCGTCCTCCTCCTGCTGGCGGTGCAGCCGGTCGCGCAGGAGGACGGCGATCTCCTGGAGCTTCTCGATGCGCTCGAGCACCGAATCGTAGCTGTTGACCATCTCGACGATGGCCTCGGCGAGCGCCGCGTCCTCGCACAGGAACAGTGTCCGGTCGTTGCAGTCGCGAACCCGGACGCCGCCTGACGTGGTCAATGGCTTGATGTTCCAGGGGCCCGGCGCCAGCTTGTCGAGCTTACGATCGATCATCGCCGTCCATCGGAGAAGGGGTTAGAGAGCACACTGAAGCCTTGACCTGCCTGGCGCACAATATCGAAAGTATGAGTCGCCCCCGACGGCATACCGATCAACCCCGGGGCGCGAAAAGCTCCGCTTGCCACGGTTTGGGCGTGATGACGGCCTAATGGAGGGGATTGCGAAGAGGGGTGACTCGAGCAAACCCAACCTAAGGTGGATAAAATGCGTCCCGTCATACTTGCTATTGTCGCGGCCCTGTCGGCGCTGGTCGTCGGCGGTTCCGTCCCGAGCCGCGCGGCCGATGCCGAGCCTCCCTATTCGGGGCCGCCGGGCCCTGCTCCCGTACCATATGGGGCGGTGCCGATCCCCGAGCAACAGGTCGTGGTCCAACCCGGCCCGTACCCATACGTCTACGGCGGCTACCGGTACTGCTGGTTTCCCGGCGGCTGGCGCGGTCCGGGCTGGTACGTCTGCAACTACGGCCCCTGGGTCAGCGGCTACTGGTGGGGCGGCCCCTACGGTTGGCGCGGCTGGGGCGGCTATGGCGGCCGGTTCTACGGCGGCGGGTTCCGCGGCTACGGATTCCACGGCGGCGGATTCCACGGTGGGTTCGCTGGCGGCGGCCACCACCGCTGAGGGTTGGGTCCAGGCTTTCCCGACGGGCGCGACCGCGGTTGCGCCCGTCGTCTTTTGCATGAGACGTGCCCGAACGGGAATGAAGTCATGACCACACGCAGGGATCTGGCGCAAAGGCTCGCGGAGCTTCCCGCGTTCAAACTGCGATTCGGCTCGCGTGTCGACATCTTCAACCTTCCGAC
>JBEKZK010000556.1:0-4068 GCA_049509935.1 Xanthobacteraceae bacterium
GCCCCGAGGACGCCATCGTCAAGCTCGGTCCGGGCCGACGCTACCGCTACGACTATGCCAAGTGCACCGGATGCGCGGTCTGCTTCGAGCAATGTCCGTGTCACGCGATCGAGATGATCCCGGAGCCCGCGACGGCGGCGACATCCGGCTGAACGCGCATCAGGCGACCGTGCGCTCCGGCGAAATTCCGGCGGCCGCCATTGTGCGGAAAAATTGCGCCGAGGAGAACAGGGAAGATGGGCGAGCAGACCGCGACCCTCGACGGCAACACCGCCGTCGCCCACGTCGCCTATCGGGTCAATGAGGTCTGCGCGATCTTTCCGATCACGCCGTCCTCGACGATGGCGGAGCTGGCGGACCAGTGGGCCGCCGACGGCGTCAGGAACATCTGGGGCAATGTTCCGGTCGTTCAGGAGATGCAGAGCGAGGGCGGTGCGGCCGGCGCCGTTCACGGCGCGCTGCAGTCGGGCGCGATGACGACCACGTTCACGTCGTCGCAGGGCCTCATGCTGATGCTGCCGAACATGTTCAAGATCGCCGGCGAGCTCACTTCGACGGTGTTCCACGTCGCCGCCCGCGCCCTCGCCACCCAGGCGCTGTCGATCTTCGGCGACCATTCGGACGTGATGACGGCGCGGACGACCGGTTTCGCGCTGCTGTCGTCCGGCTCGGTGCAGGAGGCCCACGACTCCGCGCTCATCGCCGAGGCGGCGACCCTGGAGGCGCGCATCCCGTTCGTGCACTTCTTCGACGGCTTCCGCACCTCGCACGAGGTCAATACCCTCGAGCTTCTGACCGACGGAGCGATCCGCGCGATGATCGACGACGAGCTGGTGCGCGAGCACCGGGCGCGCGCGCTCGATCCCGAGCATCCGTTCGTGCGCGGCACCGCCCACAACCCGGACACCTTCTTCCAGGCCCGCGAGACGGTGAACCCGTTCTACGCGCGGGTGCCGGGCATCGTGCAGTCGGCCATGGACCGCTTCGGCGCGCTGACCGGCCGGCGCTATCGGCTGTTCGAGTTCGATGGCCCGCCGGATGCCGAGCGCGTCGTCGTCATCATGGGCTCGGGCGCCGAGACCGCGCGCGAAACGGCGGCGGCGCTGCGGGCGCGGGGCGAGAAGGTCGGCGTGCTGCAGGTGCGGCTCTACCGGCCGTTCGCGGCCGACGCGTTCGTCGCCGAGCTGCCCCAAGGCGTGCGCGCCCTGGCGGTGCTCGAGCAGACCAAGGAGCCCGGCGCGCCCGGCGAGCCGATGTATCTCGACGTCGTCACGTCGCTCGCCCAGGCGATGGCGGCCGGCGCGCGATCGTCGATGCCGCGGGTCATCGGCGGCCGCTACGGCCTCTCATCCAAGGACTTCAATCCGCCAATGGCCAAGGCGGTGTTCGACGAGCTCGCGAAGCCGGCGGCGAAGAACGGTTTCACCGTCGGCATCGTCGACGACGTCGCCCATACCAGCCTCACGTTCGACCCGACGTGGACGATCGAGTCAGAGGACGTGGTGCGCGCGGTGTTCTACGGGCTCGGCGCCGACGGCACCGTGGGTGCCAACAAGAACAGCGTGAAGATCATCGCCGAGGATGCCGGCCTCCATGCCCAGGGCTACTTCGTCTACGACTCGCACAAGTCGGGCGCCCAGACCGTGTCGCATCTGCGGTTCGGTCCGCGGCCGATCCGGGCGCCCTACCTGATCCAGCAGGCGAGCTTCGTCGCCTGTCACCAGTTCAATCTCATCGAGCGGCAGGACGTGCTGCGCCTGGCGGCGCCCGGCGCCACCGTCCTGCTGAACAGCCCGCATGGACCGGAGCGGACGTGGGATCGGCTGCCGCGCCCGATGCAGCAGCAGCTCATCGACCGCAAGCTGCGGCTGTTCGTGATCGACGCCTCCAAGGCGGCCCAGGAGGTCGGCCTCAGGGGCCGCACCAATACGATCCTGCAGACCTGCTTCTTCGCGCTCTCCGGGGTTCTGCCCAAGGACGAGGCGATCCTCCGGATCAAGCAGTCGATCAGCAAGAGCTATGCGGGCAAGGGCGAGGACGTCGTCCGCCGCAATTTCCAGGCAGTCGACGACACGCTCGCCCGGTTGTTCGAGGTGAGCGTGCCGCAGGCGGCGACCAGCCGCTCGGAGCGGCCGCCGATCGTACCGGCGACCGCCCCGGAGTTCGTGCGCCGGGTCACCGCCGCGATGCTGGAGGGGCGCGGTGACGACATCCCGGTCAGCCTGATGCCGATCGACGGCACCTACCCGTCGGGCACGTCGGCCTGGGAGAAGCGCAACATTGCCGAGGTTGTCCCGGTCTGGGAGCAGGACATCTGCATCCAATGCGGCCAATGCAGCTTCGTCTGCCCGCACTCGGTGATCCGCGCCAAGTATTACGACGAAGGCAGGCTCGACGGCGCACCGGGTAGCTTCAAGTCGGCGCCGATCAACGCGCGCGGCTTTCCCGACGTGCGGTTCACCCTGCAGTTCTACGTGGAGGACTGCACCGGCTGCGGCCTGTGCACCGAGGCGTGCCCGGCGCACAGCCCGGTGGAGCCCGGGCTCAAGGCCATCAATCTGCGCGACAAGCTTCCGCTGCTCGTCGCCGAGCGGGCGAACATCGCGTTCTTCG
This sequence comes from Xanthobacteraceae bacterium, assembly GCA_049509935.1. GTDB lineage: Bacteria > Pseudomonadota > Alphaproteobacteria > Rhizobiales > Xanthobacteraceae > AP-16. Next base: position 2,614 of record JBEKZK010000556.1, read on the forward strand.
AGACGCTGCCGGTCAACGAGCGAGCGCGGGTCGACTTCGCCAACGTTCGCGGCGTCCAGTTCCTGGAGCCGCTGTTCGAGTTCTCCGGCGCCTGTGCGGGCTGCGGCGAGACGCCGTACCTCAAGCTGATGTCGCAGCTCTTCGGCGACCGCATGCAGGTGGCGAACGCCACCGGCTGCTCGTCGATCTACGGCGCCAACATGCCGGTAACGCCATGGGCGAAGAACCACGAAGGTCGGGGTCCGGCGTGGTCGAACTCGCTGTTCGAGGACAATGCCGAGTTCGGGCTCGGCTTCCGCCTCGCCGCCGACAAGCACCTGGAGCTCGCCATCGCGCTGACCCGCGAGCTGGCACCCCGGCTCGACCCCGCTCTGGTCGACGCCATCCTCGATGCTCCACAGATACAGGAGTCGGAGATCCGCGCCCAGCGCGCGCGGGTCGCCGAGCTGACGCGGCGCCTCCAGGCGATCGGCGACGAGCCGGCCGCCAAGAACCTGCTCTCCGTCGTCGGCCATCTGGTCCGTCGCAGCATCTGGATCGTGGGCGGCGACGGCTGGGCCTACGATATCGGCTATGGCGGCCTCGACCACGTGCTGGCGAGCGCGCGCGACGTCAATGTCCTGGTCCTCGACACCGAGGTCTATTCCAATACCGGCGGGCAGGCATCGAAGGCGACGCCGCTCGGCGCCGTCGCCAAGTTCGCCGCAGCGGGAAAGCGGACGGCGCGCAAGGACCTCGCCTTGCAGGCGATCGCCTATGGCAACGTCTATGTGGCGCAGGTCGCCATGGGCGCCAATCCGCAGCAGACGCTTCTCGCCTTCCGCGAGGCCGAGGCCTATCAGGGTCCCTCGCTGATTCTCGCCTACTGCCACTGCATCGCGCACGGCATCGACATGCAGTTCGGCATGCGGCAGCAGGATCTCGCGGTCGCGAGCGGCTACTGGCCGCTGTTCCGCTACAATCCCGCCATGCGCTCGGTCGGCGAGAACCCGTTCCGCCTCGACTCGCCGCGGCCGACGCTCGCGTTCCGCGACTACGCCTACAACGAGATCCGCTACAAATCGCTGGCGCAGACCCGCCCCGCCGAAGCCGCGCTGCTGTTGGCGGCCGCGCAGTCGGCGATCGACGAAAAATACCGCACCTACGAGGAGATGGCCGGGTGGGCTGCGACCCGCTTCCATCCGGAAACGCCGGTCGTAGCGTAGGAGCGTTTCATGGACCTCGGCACACGCTATCTCGGCCTCGCCCTGAAGAACCCCCTGATCGCGTCGTCGTCGCCGCTCAATCTCGATATCGGCAACATCCGCCGGCTCGAGGACAACGGCGCCGCCGCGATCGTGCTGCCGTCGATCTTCGAGGAGCAGATCGAGCAGGAGGCGGCGGAGACCGAGCGCCTCACCGCGGCCGGCGCCGACAGCTTTGCCGAGGCGCTGTCGTATTTTCCGGCGACGGCCT
>JBEKZK010000557.1:0-4064 GCA_049509935.1 Xanthobacteraceae bacterium
CCGATGCAACGCAGCTTTGTTCGGATCGAGAACCGTTCAAACCTGCGATTGAATTCGAGCGCGAGATCGCCGCGCTCGTCGAGTGCGGATACGCGGAACGTTGTGGGGACATGGTCAAGTGGACTGACAAAATCGCTTCTGTGATGCGCGCGGAGCATTGTTGGGATGATCCAAGACCTCAGGTCAAAGCGCTGCCACACGATGGCGCCGCGCTCGATGCCGACGCCTTCTACATACGCGGAGACGTGCCGGAGCGCGTGAACAGACTGGTACAAGACGGCAACCCCATCGCGGCAATGGCTCTTATCCGGGCGGAAACGGGTGCCGGCCTCCTGGAGTGCAAGTCGTATGTGGACGACCTCGTGCGAAAAAGCCACCGGAGCGAATAAGAGCACCTGCCTTGCGGGCAAATGACCCTTGAAACCGGCAGTCGCATATGGCCCTGGCCACCGCACGTTGCATTCCATGTGGCGGATCGAGCATGCGAGGATGCAGGACCTTAAATCTCCGTCAACTCTCTCGTGCTATCCAAGAAAAGCCGCCAAGCGTATGAGAGCTCCAAATGTCCGGATTCGTCTCGAAGGGCGTATTCGCCTTCGCCGCTGTCATGGCCCTTTTTGCGTTCAAGATGAATGCATTCACCTCGGACGGGTCGCTGCAGCAGAATATGCGGGCGTGCGACGCCATGGCAGTCCAGACGCGGGTCACCGGCTGCACGGAGCTTCTTTCCCGGAAAAACTTGTCGACCGAGCACCGGGCGCTCGCCTACCTCAAGCGTTCGAATGCGTATTACGCGTTGAATGACATCGATCGCGCGATAGCTGATCTCGAGGCGGCATCTGCGCTCACTCCGCACGATTATGCGCCCCTCCATGAGCTTGCCATCGGATATCGCGAGAAGGGCGAGACCGAGCGTGCAATTGAAACGATGGACCGCGCCATCTCCATCAATCCGAAGTCCGCCGAGAGCTTCTACCACCGCGGCGAGATGAAACGCGCACTCGACCGGTTCGTCGATGCAGAAGCCGACTTCGAAACGGCGATCGGTCTTGCTCCGGATGACAATAAAATCGCATTCATCGAGAACGGCGCGATCACCAGGGCGACCAGCAACCGTCTCAGGGCCAACAGCTATAAGGAGCTCGCCAAGACCTACATCTTCGCGGGTCAGGAGGCCAAGGCCGTCGAGACCCTCGATCGTGCCGTGAACGCCTTCCCGAACGTCGGGACGTTCTACGCGCTGCGCGCGAGCTACTACGAGCATCGCGATGCAGAGCGCGCAAGCGCCGATCTGGAGAAGGCGATCGCGCTCGATCCGGTCGAGGTCCGGGCCTTGACCCAACGCGGACGCCTCGCATTCACCAACGGAAACCATACGGCCGCCGCCAAGGATTGGGCGCAGGCCTGGCAAGGCAACCGGGGGGACCTCGGTATGCCCGAGGCCTACCTGCCGATCTGGATCTACATGCTGGAGGCGCGCGACGACAATGCCAAGGCCACCTCCGGGTTTGCACGCCGCGTAAGGGAGATCGAGGCCAAGGTCTGGCCATACCCGGTCGCCTCGTTTTATCTCGGCCAAGTGTCGGTCCAGGAGTTGGATGCGGCCGCCGCTGACAATAGTCAAAAGTGCGAGGCGAATTTCTATGTCGGCGAATGGTATCTGCTGAAGGGCGATGTTGCCTCCGCACGCAAGCGTTTCGAGCAAGCATTTGGAGGGTGCCCGCCGAACCTGATTGAGCGCGACATGGCCGAAATCGAGGCGAAGCGGCTCCCTGGCGAGCGCGGAGTGTCACCTTGATCCGATCGCGCCCACCGACCGACCGAGACGGCAAGACGGCGGCCAGATCATCGCCTCGGTCGTAGCCGGTCGTAGCCGAGGCTACGCGTCTTTGCTCCGAACCTCAGCGATGAGCCCAATGATCATCGGCCGGACCTCCGCGACATGGTCGAGAATCCTCGAGGACATATTGACGACATAGGCTGCAAACCTCCTGATCTTGTCCATGGCGGCTTCAATGCCGTTTCATCACGAGGACCAGCCACTGACCGAGCCGGCTGTTGAACACCGGCTCGGCAAGGATGAAGAAGGGCCGGATCGCGTTGTGGCCGTGCGTACGCAGCAGCTCGGCCTCGATTTCCGTCCGACGCGCTCGTCATAGGACCTTCGAATCCTAAAAGCCGCGCTAGAATTATAGACTTGCTAGTGCACCTCTTGATTCCGAAGTTCGCAACAGAGGATGTCGCGAAGTGATGCGAACTTCGGAATCGGTGCACTAGAAGCCGCGTCGGCGTGCCAAGCAGTACGCTTTTCGTCCTGTGATGCGAGCTCGAGGACAGTCTGCCGCGGCCGGCTTCAGATCGGAGCCATGGCCGGCTTCGAGTTGTCATGCCTGGCCGGCTTCGTCGAAATCCGCCCGCTCACCGAGGCGTGGACTGACCGTCAGCTTGATTTCGCAGCCAAGCTCGATACGTGTCGACGAGCCCGGTACCGAACAATTGTGCCACCCTTTTCACCTTGGCCACCGTGTCATCGTAAACGTCTTGGAAGCGGCCGAATTCATGCGTCCGTTGGACCTCTTCATGGGCAGCGCGAAGCTTGTCGCGAAGTGCGAGAATGATGGGCTGTCCGGTCTTGGCAAGATGTTGAACGATCTCTTCGGTACAGATCGGTATATCGAGAATAGAAGCAGTTCTCGCATCCTCCGCAACGAGTATCGTGTTCCATCCATCGTAGGGGTTGAGGCACAGATGGTAGATGAGAAAAGTGCCGGCTTCGCCATTCCAGCAATTATCATGAAGGAGCCACAACGCGCGCAAATGAAGATTGTCGTGCCCCTCCGCCAGCGCCTTGGCCCGGAGCTGATGGATGCGTGCGTCGACTGCCTGGCGGCCTTCGGCGATAATCCTCACCACATCGTCATGCGTGACGCGAAGATTGCCGGGATCATTCGGTTTCGCGCCGATCCTCGCAAAAAACGCAGCGTTCTCCGGATCATCCCATAATTCCGGCGGAACGATATGTTTCCCTGGCTCGGGAAGGCCTCGTCGTCCAAAACCCGAAATGGCCATGTCTGCGCTCCCATCGAACGTCGCCGGGCAGCGGAACATCAGCGGCGTTTCCTGCTGGTAAACCGACCGCGCGTTGGACGCAGTGTGGTTAACGATCGGTCGAGTTTCGGTATCGCAGCCTTGGCGATTGGGACGTGTCGGGCATCACAGGGGGAACGGCGAATGAATAGTGCCCATCTTCATCGGCCGCGGCGCGCCACTACTGCCGCCCTTGCACCCCAAAGCCGCGACGGATGCCAAGCAGTACGCTTCTCGTCCCATGATGCGAGCTCGAGGACAGTCTGCCGCGACACGCCGCTCGGCTGATCTGGCTGGCGCGACTCGTCGCTTTCAGTGAACGAGCGTCCAGAATAGCGGCCGGCTATCGAAACCCGAGCCGATCGGCATTTCCGTCGACTGCGCGGTGCCGGTATTCTCGGCCTGCAGGCGTCGGGGCAGTGCGCCCGAACCGTTCACAGGAGATCGACCTTGTCTGGCATGATCGCAATGACCGCAGCGGCTGCGCTCGTTCGCGCCGGCACCGGGATCGCCGGCTCCTGCACCATCCGGCGCCGACCACGTCGCGGAGCAGCAACATGACCCAGCTGGCAGATACCCGAGTGCACTCGACCGCCGCACTGCTCGGCCCCGCCATCTTGGCACGGTTGCCGCCCCGGGCCGAGGAGGATCGGATCCCGCGACGCGACCCCGTCGATCCCGCCGTCAGCCGTCGCGACGCCCTGGCGGCCCGCTATCCTGTGGTCCGTCGCCTTCTGTGCGACGAGACCTTCAGAGCGGTCGCTTGGCTGCATGCGATCAGCGAGCCGACCCCCGACCCGATGCGATTCGGCGACACCTTTCCGCGACGGCTGAGAGCCTTCGGCGAGGGTGCCGCGATCGCCTATCTGGCCGATGTCGCCGAGCTGGAGATGATCCGCCACCGGGCCACTCGCGCCCCCGACGCCAGTCCGCTCGGGCTCGCGGCATTCGCCTCGCTGAGGCTGGGGCGGATGGCA
>JBEKZK010000558.1:0-4061 GCA_049509935.1 Xanthobacteraceae bacterium
TATCTGGAGTCCCTCGAGGTGCCGCCGAGATGTCTGCCCAAGGCGTACTATCTGCTCAACAACTATGTTCCCGCCTTCATCGGCAGCGGGAACACCGACCCGATCAACAACGGTCCGTTCACCCTGCCTCCGGTCATCAAGCAGCGCCACATCGGCGACGAGCTCAGCCGGGCGCACGTATCGTGGGCGTTCTTCGGCGAACGCTGGAACGACTTCAAGACCGCCCCGGGGCTCGGCGCCAACTTCGGGTCGCTCGATCCCATCGCCTATCTGTACTGCAATATCTGCAATCCATTCCTCTATTCCGCCTCGGTCATGACCGACGCGAGCGCTCGCGAAGCGCACAACAAGGATACGCTCGATCTCTACGATGCCATCGCCGACGGGACTCTGCCGGCCGTGTCGTTCGTGAAGCCGAGCACCTTCAACGACGGCCATCCCTCTTCGTCCAGGTTCGACCTGTTCGAAGCCTTCACCAGGCGCATCGTCGACCAGGTGAAGTCCAAGGAGGATCTCTGGGAGTCCACCGCGATCATCATCACGGTCGACGAGGGCGGCGGGTACTTCGACTCGGGCTACGTCCAGCCGCTCGACTATTTCGGCGACGGAACGCGCATTCCGCTCCTGGTGGTGTCGAAATATTCGCAGGGCGGACATGTATCGCATGAATATTCCGATCATGCCTCGGTCGTGAAATTCATCGAAAGAAACTGGAACCTGCCGAAGCTCTCGACCCACACCCGCGACAACCTGCCGAACCCGCGGACGTCGAGCGCCAATCCCTACGTTCCACAGAACAGCCCGGCGATCGGCGACCTGTTCGGCAACTTCTCGTTCGCCGACCCCGACGATGGGAGTCGCTGATCCGTAGCCCGGAGCGGAGGGCCGGAAGGTCCGGCCCTCCGTCATGGAGTCTTCGCTTGCGACGCACCGTTCCGCATCGAGACGACGCCGCGATGGAGGCGGCGCGGCGCGCTGTCGCCGGCGGCGACCTGGCGACGGCCGAGCGGATATGTTCACAAGTTCTCGCCGACGCGCCGCTCAACGGGGGCGCGTGGACGTTGCTGACGGAAACCGCCTTGCAGCGGGACCGCCCCGACGCCGCGATCGTCTGCGCCAATCGCGCGGTCGCACTCGCGCCGCGGGATCCGGTTGCCCATATCCTGCGTGCCAAATGCCTCCTCGTCTCCGGCGAGACCGGTGAGGCGCTGGCGGCCGCCGAAGCCGCCTCGATGATCGTCGGCGCGGCGCCCGCCTCGCTCGATGCACTGGGCGCGATCTTCGGCCTGCTCGGGCTCCATCACCGGGCGGAGGAGTTGTTCAGGCGCGCGGCCGCCGCCCGTCCCGACGTGCCGCAGTACCTTTTCAATCTCGCCGCCAACGAACGAATGACCGGGATGCTGGATGCGGCGGAAGCGCATTGCGATGCCGCGATCGCGCTCGACCGCCACTACGGCCTCGCCCATTTCCTGCGCTCCGACTTGCGCATCCAGACCGCCGATCGCAATCACATCGCCGAGATGGAGGCATTGATCGACGAAGGCCGGCTGGCGCCGGCCGCCGAGGTCATGGTTCATTTCGCCCTGGGCAAGGAATATGAAGATCTGGATGCGCCCGCACGCGCGTTCGATCATGTCGAGGCCGGCGCCAACCTGCAGCGCGGTTTGATCAAATATGACATCGGCGCCGATATCGCGGAGATCGAAAGGATCATCTCGACCCAGACCCGGGCCTGGCTCGGCTCGTTGCCGCCGGGCTATTCCGCCGCCGATCCGATTTTCGTCCTCGGCCTCCCGCGCACCGGGACCACGCTGGTCGAGCGGATCATCGCGAGCCACGGCGCGATGGTCTCGGCGGGAGAAGCCGGCGCATTTGCCGTCGAGCTGCGCCGCGCCATGCAGGCTTCGTCGAGCGGCCTCGACTTGGCCGGCCTCGGCAGACGCTATGTGGATGCGGTCACGGCCTTCCGCGTGCCGCCGAACCGCCGCTTCGTCGACAAGACGCTGCAGAACTACCTGCATTGCGGATTCATCCACGCGGCGCTGCCGCGGGCCAAGATCATATGGGTGCGACGACACCCGCTGGACGCCTGCTGGGCGATCTACAAGACCCACTTTCGCGGCATGTTCCCGTTCTCATATCGGCAGATCGAGTTGGCCGACTACACCCTGGCCTTTCGCCGTCTGGCGCGCCATTGGACGACCACACTGCCGGCGGATGTGCTGCTGGAGGTGGGCTACGAGGACATCGTGAGCGATCAAGCGGCGGCAAGTCGACGGATCATCGCGTTCGCCGGCCTTCCCTTTGACGACGCGGTGCTGCGATTCCACCAGAGCCCGGCGCCGTCGGCCACCGCCAGCGCGGTGCAGGTGCGGCGTCCGGTCTATGCGTCCTCGGTGGGCAAGTGGCGGCGCCACGCCGAGCGGCTCGCGCCGCTGCGCGCGCGGCTCGCACGGGAGGTCCCGGCGGCCGAATTGGCGTGACGGCGCGCCTCGGGCCGACCGGGCCGGCGATGGCATAGGGAATGTCGCGCTTGTACTGGTCGAGCTGCCGCGACCGGTCGAGCTGCCGGCTGTCGAAATCGGGCTTGTCAATCGTGCAGGCGGCCCCCTACTTTATCCGCATGACCGACGACGCCGTTTCCAACGCGCTCGAGGCAATCCAGGCCACGCTCGCGTCGCACACGGACGTGCTCGCATCGCACACGGACGTGCTCGCATCGCACACGGACACACTCGCCCACATACGGGCCGAGCTCGCGCCCGTGCGTGCGCAATTGGACGGCATGCCGCTGCTCAATCGATCGCTGACCGTTTTGCATCAGGAATTGCGTGGGCTGAAGGCCGCTTTCAACGATTTCGCCCGGACCAACGTGACCACCGGCGAGATCGAGGCGCTGCACGCCGACGTCAACCGCGTGCAGGCTGAGAACGCCGAGCTCGCCGCTAAGGTCGCAACGCTCGAACGGCTTGTCAAAGAATTGCAGGATTGAAGGGGATTGAAGGGCAGAGCCCGCCGGAATGCGTCGATCGCCGGCATTTGTTCGATGACGAGCTCGAGCAAGGTCCGCGTCCCGCAGGTGGTATGACCGACTTCACGCCATGCCATTGAGGATTCAACTCGATGACGAGCTTCATGGGCTGTGTGCCCGTCGCCCCGGACGCCGTAAAAGTCTGGCGTGGCTTTCGCAGGCACGATTTGCAGTGGAGGGAATTCCTGGATTTCCTCGGGGACACGCTGTTTCCGACCGAGGGCACCTGGCGACCGTACTTCGGGCTGACCTGCTACGTCGCCGGAATCAAGTCGCCGATGGCGAGCGCGAGCGCGCCCGACGAATTCGCACTGGTGTTCTACGAGTCGCAAGAGGTCTATGAGGAAGGGTTGCGAACCGTCGCCGGCAGAATCTACCCGCTGTTCCCGGGGCCGAATTTCGAGCCCCATCGGGGCAGGTCCGCTTTCCCCAAACGTCTGCAACAGCCCTTTGAGAAGAACACCCCCTACTACCTGTTCGACAATCGGGTCGACTGGTATCACGGCACAGTGCGCTGCCTTTTGGGCACCGCGACGAAGGCGGTTGACCGGCTATGCGCCTCGGTCCACGAGGTGCTCGCCACCGTGCGACAGAGCCCTCCGTCGGGGCTCGACGGCCTCATCGCCATGGTGGACGAGAACCCCGACCGCAGCGGCTACCTCCTCTGCTGGGAGCACTGGGCCGAAGGTACCGCGCCAGCAGCGGGTCCCCTCGCGCAATTGACTGGCCTGGTCGAGGTCGCATTCCACCAGGACGCAGCCGAACCCATGAAGGTCAACGGCGGTTTTTATGACAGCAACGTTGGCCTGGTGCCTGCGCTCGAGGGTGACCAGCTCCTGCGGCTCCAGTTCCTGCGCCGGCGCCTCGCCGTCGAGAACGGCCGCCCCGTGAGTGGGCCGCTCACCTGAAAGGGCACAGACGTGGCAACGCTATCGCCGCCAAATGCCGTCGATTCTACGCCACCGACCTTCGTCGGCGTATCCGCGGTGGCAGCAAGCTCGCCATCGGTATCAGACTGCGAGGTTCGCCA
>JBEKZK010000559.1:0-4061 GCA_049509935.1 Xanthobacteraceae bacterium
CCGGCGCCTCGTGCCAGGCCCGGCCGTCCGTGCCGCGCCAAGCGACCTGCGCGACGTCGGCGTTGGCCTGCGTCACGTACATGGAGCGTAGCCCTGCGAACGGGCGATCCGCCGCCACCGGCTGGTCGAGGGCGACGTCGAGGACGATGTGCTCCTGGTCGATCTCCTTCAGCCGCAGCGTCGCGGCGCCGCCGCGCGCGAAGGTGAGGCCGAACGACCTCCTCGCCGGGTCGAAGCGCACCTCGGTGATGTCGACGAAGGGGCGGCCCGCTGTCTCGACGGGGCCGACCAGGAAGGACGAGCCGTAGGCGGTCCAGCGCAGATGGGCGGGCGGCAGCGGGCGGGCGCGCCAGTAGCCGTCCGTCGGGTAGAGCACCAGAACCTCCTCGGCGCGCTCGCGGAAGCGGTGCCACAGCTGGATCAGATGCAGGCCGGTCTCGACGCGATCGTCGACCCGCACCGGCACCGCGCTGGGCCGCCAGAACGTCGCGAAGGTGTGGCCGACGAGCTGCCATTCCTCGGTTTCCCACAGGGTGACGCGGCGCGGCCCGGCGCCGCTTTCGTGGTCCGGCGCCATGTCGCAGTTGCGGAAATCGGCTGCCGCATTGTCGACTGTGATGGTGCCCGCATAGGCCGGGTGGACCGCCTCGATGGTCAGCCCGCGCGCCTCGCCGGAGACGAGCTTCAGGTAGACGTTGTCGGTCTCGGCGCACAGCGTCGGCTCGCTGGCATTGACCACATCGACGGCGATCTCGTCGGCAAACGACGGGTCGGCGACAAGAACGAGGGCGCAGGTGACCAGGGTCTGTCTGATGTCAGCCCAGGACCGCATAGATGTCTCCGGAATTGGCCTCGGGCGGCAGCGCGGCGAGCCAGCGGGCGATGTCGGACGCCGAGAGCCAGCGGCCGTGCACCAGGGCCTGGCTCTCGCCGAGCGCCGCATCGAACGCCGCGTAGCCGAGCGCCGCGCAGCGGTCGATGGCGGCGCCCGCGACGTCGCGCTGCATGGTGGTGAACTCGAACGACAGGGCGGCGATCGGCCGCGACAGGCCGTGCAGGGCCTCGGCCTCGAAGCCCTCGATGTCGATCTTGGCGAAGGCCGGCACGCCGTGAAGTCCGACCAGCGCATCGAGCGTGGTGAGCGGGACGTCGGCGCGCCCCGTCCAGGCCTGCTCCTCCCAGCCCGGCGCCTGCGCGGCGGCCGCGACGAAGGCGTCGGACGCGGTGGCGACGGTGGGGTTGTCGATGTTGAGCTTGAGCGTCGCCGTGCCCTTGCGGCGGCCGACCGCGGTGGCCTCGATGATGACGTTGCGGTCGCGGCCGTAGATCAGCGCGAGCGTGCGCACCAGGGCCGGCTGCGGCTCGACCGCGACCACGCGGGCGCCCAGCCTGCGGAAGGCGCCGACGCGGTCGCCGACATGGGCGCCGATGTCGAACACCAGATCGCCCGGCCGGACGAAACGCCCGTACAGCCGGTCCATCGCGGCCCGGCGGCCGCGGTCGCCATAGTAGATCCGCAGCGAGCGGACCACGCCGCGCGCGGTTCTCAATGTCCGGAGCATGGTGTCGAGGCCGGTTGCGACGGCTCCGTCAGCCGCAGCGCCGCAAGCCCGATCGCCGCGAGCTCGGGCGGCGGCATCGCCTCCTCGGGCAGCCGGCACAACCCGATCCGGGTGAACGCGCGGCCGAGCGCCGGCGAAGCGGTGATCACGGCGAGCGGAACCGACAGGGCGAGGCCGCCCGCCGCGACCACGAACGCCCACGGGATCGCGGCCGGGACCGTGGCGGCGAGCAGGCCGAGGCAGGCGACCCCGAGCGCGGTCTGCGGCCACAGCTGGCGCAGCGCGAGCGACAGCGGCACCGCATGATCGTCGCGCACCTGTCCGATCCAGCCGATGCCGCCGCCGAGCAGCAGGCGGATCAGAAACACCGTGTGGCCGAACCACATGATCGGGGAGAGCAGCAGCGAGAACAGCGTCTCGGCGGCCACGCTCGAAAGGAACAACGGCGTGCCGCCGAACCCGGCGCGCGCCGCGGGGCGCAGCAGCACGTCGACGACGCTGGCGATCTTCGGCGTGTACCACATCAGCGCGGTCAGCCCGAACAGCAGCAGGCCGGCGTCGGGCCGGACGAACCCTCGCGGACCGGCGACGGCGACGCCGAGGGTGCCGGCGACCAGCAGACCCATCCACGCCGGGGAGGCGAGGAACCAGATCAGCGCGAACGCGAGCTGATAGCGGCTGACCGGCTTCAGTCCCGGAAGCTTGAGGAAATGCCAGTACTGCATGTTGCCCTGGCACCAGCGCAGATCGCGGCGGATGAACTCCGGCAGGGTCGGCGGGTTGGCTTCCCAGCCGAGATCCTCCTCGGGGAGCACCCGGACCTCGTAGCCGCCGCGGCGCATCAGCACCGCCTCGATCTGGTCGTGGCTCAGCACATGGCCGCCGAGCGGCCCCTTCTCGGGCAGCTCCGGAAGCCGGCAATGGAGCACGAACGGGGCGATGCGCAGCACCGCGTTGTGGCCCCAATAGGGGCCGCAGTCGCCCTGCCACCACGCGCTGCCCAGCGTGTAGGAGCGCATGCCGAGGCGCATGCCGACCTGGAACAGGCGGGTGAACGCGCTGGTCGAGGGCAGCCCGACCACCAGCCCCTGCAAGATGCCGAGCCGCGGATCGGCCTGCATGATGCGCACCAGCCGCAGCACGGCGGCGGCCGGCATGACGCTGTCGGCATCGAGAGTCACGGCCAGCTCGTGCAGGTGGCCGAAGCGGTCGCAGAAATCCCGGATGTTGCCCGCCTTGTAGCCGGCGTTGGTGGCGCGCCGGCGGTAGGTCGCGGCGATGCGGCCGCGCCAGCTTTCCACCAGGGCGCCGAAGCAGTCCTCCTCGGCGGCAGCGATGTCCGGCTGATTGGTGTCGCTCAGCACGTAGACCCGGAAGCGGTCGGCATAGCCGCATGCCGCCAGACCCTTCAGCATGGGCTCGAGGTTTCGCACCACCTGGTCGGGCGCCTCGTTGCGCACGCAGACCAGGATCGCGGTCGCGGCGGTGATCGCCTCGTCGCCGCGCACCCGGGTCGCGGCGGGCAGCACGACGGCGGTCGGGTCGGCGGAAAAGCGCATGATGAGAAAGCCGATCGTGGCGTTCCAGAAGCCGATCACGGTCCACGGCAGGGTGATGGCGAACAGCCCCAGGATCAGCGCCTTGAGAGGGCCGAAGCCTCCGGCCGACAGCGCCAGCGCCATCAGTCCGAGCAGCCCCGCGATGGTGCCGGCCACCAGGGCGGCGAACAGCAGGCGGCGGCCCGCGATCGAGGGGCTCGGCTCGATCAGCGCGGCATCGTCCGAGGTATGGCGCTGCAACATGCGGGCGGTCAGCTTCTACGAAACGATGGGTCGACCTGAACCTGGACCGGGTGGGATGTGTTTTGCCCCGCGCCACGATATAGCGGGGCCGGGCTCGCGGTGTCCAACGAAGGATCGGCGTGGTGGCGGATCAGGTTGCCGAGGCGATGTGGTATGTGCGGCCGGGCGGCGCCGAGATCGCTCGCGAGCCGGTTGCCGCGGTTGCGCCCGGCGAGGTTCAGGTGCGGGCGTTGCATGGGGCGCTCAGCCGCGGCACCGAGCGCCTGGTGTTCGCCGGCCGGGTGCCGCCGAGCGAGCACGAGCGCATGCGGGCGCCCCGCATGGGCGGCGCCTTTCCGTTTCCGGTGAAATACGGCTACAGCACGGTCGGCCGGGTCGAGATCGGGCCCAAGGATCTGGTCGGACGCACCGTGTTCGCGCTGCATCCGCACCAGGACGTGTTCGTGCTGCCGGCGGACGCCGTGGTCGCGGTGCCGGACCAGGTTCCGGCGCGTCGTGCCGTGCTGGCCGCCAACATGGAGACGGCGCTCAACGCGGTGTGGGACGGTGCCCCGCAGGCGGCCGACCGGATCGCCGTGGTCGGGGCCGGCGTGCTCGGCGCGCTGGTCGCGTTCCTGTGCGCCCGGCTGCCGGGCGCCGAGGCGACGCTGGTCGACGTGGCGCCCTCTCGCGCCGCACTCGCGGCTGCGCTCGGCGC
>JBEKZK010000056.1:0-12109 GCA_049509935.1 Xanthobacteraceae bacterium
ACACTCGCTCGACGCCCTGAAGGAGACGATGACGCGCCTGGGCATCGGCCCGGAGCGCATCGTCGCATGGCTCGCCACCTACGACTATCCCATGTACATGGCAGCCGGCATCCGCACCGTGCTGGAGGAGCTTCCAGCAAGCCTGAGCCTGCCGTTTCAGAATATCGAGCCGACCTTCGATCGCGGCCATTTCCGGGAGGGAGTTCGTGCTCCCGTCAGGCTGGGCCGACTCTTCGATCTCGATGGCCCGGTGCCGCTGATCGGGACGCCGCACCACGACAATCATGCCTGGTTTTCGTATTGCGCGTCACCGTTTGCGCGGAATTCTGAGCCGGTGATCGTTGCGGTCATCGACGGCACCGGCGACGCCGCGGCCGTGTCGGTCTATGTCGGGCAGGACGGCACGATCCGGCCGGCCCGCTCCAATGACAGCCTGTTCGACTCGCTCGGACTGTTCTACGCGGTCATCAGCTCGACCCAGGGGGGGTGGACGCCGCTGAGCAGCGAAGGTCGCTACATGGGGGCGGCCGCCTACGGCGATTCGAGCCGTGCGAGCAACCCGTACTATTCGCGATTGCGAAGCGTCCTCAGCCTGCAGCCGAACGGGCAAGTGTACCTCAATCGGTCTCTCGCCAACTGGCCGCGCAGCATGTACCGCAAGCCGTACACGCGGGAGCTCATTGGCATTCTCGGGACGCCGATCCGTCAGCAGGACATGTGGAACCCCGACGCGGTCCTTCGGGTCGAGGACATTCATCACAGCGCGAGCACGCAGGAGAGGGTCGACAAGGCGGCCGCGACCCAGATGGTGTTCGAGGACGCGATGATCCATGTCGTCGATTTCTGGATTCGCCGAACCGGCAGCGATCGGCTCGTCCTGACCGGAGGGGCGGCGCTCAACGCCGTCGCCAACATGCGCCTGCTCGAGCATTTCGACGAGAGCTACTATGATCGGGTGCTGCAGCGATCGACGCGGCTTCATCTGTGGGTGCCGCCGGTATGTGGCGACGCCGGAGTGACGATCGGAGCGGCCTATACGTTCGCCGCCGCGATCGGCGCTGGGGTGGGCGAGCCCCTGGAGCACGCCTTCTACTGCGGACGCGGCCCGACTGCCGGCGAAATCCGTGGCGCGCTGGACGGCGCCGCGGATGCGGAATGGAAGTGCGTCGGGGACGCGTCCCATCGATCGGGACGCGACGCCGTCGCCGACCTGATGGCGTTCATGACCGCCAGGGACGGCATCATCGCGCTGTTCCAGGGACCGGCGGAGACCGGGCCGCGCGCGCTGGGGCACCGCTCCATTCTCGCCAACCCCTGCAATCCGCGAATCCGCGATCTGCTCAACGAGCGCGTCAAGCATCGTGAGGCGATCCGGCCGCTTGCGCCGATGGCGACGCTGGCGGCGGCGACCAGCTTCTTCGAGCTCAGCGACGGCGCTTCGGATGGCGGATACAACGCCTACAACTACATGGTATTGACCGTCATGGCCAAGCCTGCGGCGCGCGTGCGGGTTCCAGCGGTGATTCACGCCGACGGAACGGCGCGGCTGCAGATCGTGCGCGAGCAGACGGATGCGGTGACGTTTGCCTATCTGAAGGCGCTGGGGAAGCGGATCGGAGTCGAGATCGCGGTGAACACGTCCTTCAATGTCGCCGGCCCCATCGCCCAGAGCCCCGCTCAGGCACTCGACACATTGCGTCGTGCCAAGGGCATGGACGGGGTGTTCATGTTCTCACAGGACGGGCCGGTTTTCCTGGCATGGATCAGGGAAGCGAAGAGCGGGACGAGCGGCCAGGTTCGCAAATGGCTGGCCGAGTGGCAGCTCGAGACCAACGCCGCCGACGTGCCCTGATGGTCGGCGGGTTGTTGCATGCCGATCGTCGGTGGCTCGTCGAGCATGCAGAAGAACACCGCCGCCCGACCGAGGCTGCCTGAATGAATGAGCCAGCACCGCGCCCCGGGCCCCGCGAGGCGGATGTCCCCGCGACCGATGTTCTCGCCGCCATCCGCGGGCTCGCACCGACGATCAGGAGGCGTGCATCGGAGATCGAGAAGGCTCGCCGCCTGCCGGCCGATCTCGCGCAGTCGCTCGCGCGGCTGGGCCTGTTCCGCATGGCGGTGCCGCGGGAGATCGGAGGCCTCGAGCTCGAGCCGGCGGTCCTTCTGCAAGCCATCGAGGCGGTCGGCGCGGCGGATGCCTCGGTCGGCTGGTGCGTGATGATCGGCGCGACATCCGGCGTGAACGCCGCCTATCTGCCGACCGAAGTCGCCCGCGAGATCTTCGGCCCCGCCGAGGTCATCGCGGGGGGCGTCTTTGCCCCCATGGGGAGGGCGGCCGTCGATGGCGACGACTACGTGCTCAGCGGCCGATGGTCCTGGGCCTCGGGCTCGGCCAATTGCCATTGGCTCATCGCTGGCAGCATCATCACGGAGAATGGCGCTCCGCGGATCCTGCCGAACGGAACCCCGGAGGACCGCAAGCTGATCTTCCCGGCCGGGGCTGCGACCCTGGTCGACAGTTGGCACGCAACGGGTCTTTGCGGGACCGGGTCGGGGGAGATGGAGGTGGCGAACCTTCGCGTGCCGCGGGTGCGTTCGGTCTCATATGCGGGCGATCGGCCCACCGCGGCCGGGGCCCTCTACGCCTTTCCGGTCTTTGGCCTCCTGGCGCTGGGCATAGCGGCCGTGACGCTCGGCAATGCCCGCTCGGCAATCGATGATCTCGTCGAGCTCGCAGACGGCAAGAAGCCTCAGGGCTCGCAACGGACCCTTGGCCAGCGTGGAACAACGCAGGCCGCCGTGGCAGTGGCGGAGGGCAGTCTGCGCTCGGCGCGGGCTTTTTTCGGCGAGGCGGTCGCCGAGGCATGGGAGGCGGCGCAGCGCACCGGCGTGGTCGATCCGCGGCAGCGCGCGGCGCTGCGTCTCGCCGCGACCCACGCCACGCGGACCTCTGCCGAGGTGACGCGAAGCATGTACGACCTCGGTGGTGGCTCGTCGGTGTTCCTGTCCTCGCCCCTGCAGCGCCGCTTCCGCGACGCTCATGTCGCAACTCAGCATCTCATGGTCTCACCCCCGACCTACGAGCTCGCCGGGCGTGTGCTGCTGGGCCTCCCGACCGATATCGGCCAATTGTGAGTCCTGCAGGGTCTCGTCGTCTTCGACTATTCCCAGGAGTTTCCGCGGGCGTGGAGCGACATGACCGACTGGATTCTGACCGGACAGCTTCGCTACCGCGAGGATATCGATGACGGCATCGAGAGGCTGCCTGCAGCCTTCATCGGCCTGTTCGCCGGCGACAATTTTGGCCGAAAGCTGGTCCGCCTCGGCGAGAGCTGATTCGCCGTTCCTTGTTGGCTAGAAGAGCCGCGCCTGCATCTGGATCAGCGTCTGCGGCGTCGTCGCCGTCGATCCGTTCGGATGGGTGGCCTTCGAGGCGGTGCCCGTGGCCGGGGTCGGGCCGTCGAGACCCAGGTCCGCGTCGCTGTCCGATCCGATTCCCGATGCCGCGTTGGTGGCGCTGGCCGCTGCCGGCCCGGTCGGGCCGGATTGCTGGCTCTGGTCTTGGATCAGGAACCCGAGCACATTGGAATTCAGCAACGACGAGGTGGTGCCGGTCGGAGCGCTGGCGCTGCTGCCGCTCGCGCTCCCGCTGACCTGGCTCAGGAAGCCGCTCGCCTGGGAGGCGGTGGCGGACGCCGTCGAGGTGGCGTTCGCGCTGCCCTGTGGTTGCAGGAGCGACAGGGCGCCTAGGGCGCTGCTCGCCAATCCGCCGAGAAAGAGCATTGGGGTTCCAGTCCTTGTCAACGAAGATGTCGACAGTTCATGAAGCAATGTACATGCCATGCGGTTCACCGCGGCAGATTGCGGTCAAATCGCGCCCGCGCGGCAGCAAACCCGGCAGATATTGCGTGATCAGACGGGAGGCGCGGCAGGAATTGCCCGGTCGCCTGGGTGACCGCGGAACCGCGAGCTCCGCTCCTCGGCCCTCGGCTCAGCCGGCGTCGCGCGGCGCGGAAGGTCGGTCTGGCGTTCGCTTGTCGTCGGGCTGGCTGACCGGACCTCTGTGGGCCGGAAATGGAATTACCACCGACCGTTCCGGCCGGGCGACCGGCAGCCGCTCGCGAGCGATCGTGGCGCCCGCGGAGACGTGGGAGTCCCCGGTGGCGTCGATCACGGTCAGGACGCGATCGGGGCGCGCGGGAAATCTCCGGTCGAGCAGGAACAGCTCGAACCCCGCCAGCGTCGCGACCGCTGCTCCGATGCCCACATGAACCCAGCGTGCCGCGGGGCTGGCGCCAAATCCCAGGAACCATGGCGCACCGACGGTCCACAGGCCGACGAAGAAATTGCTCCATTCCTGCCATTCGGCGAATGCAACGATGGCGGCCGCGGCTATCAGGCCGATGGCCGTCCCGGCCGCCCAGGCATCGAGAACCGCGGCGGTGGTCTGGCCGTACCCGGGAAAACCGGCGACGAGGCCAAAGGTCCAAGGCGCCAGCACCAGGAATGTGCCGAGCACCAGGTTCAGCGCATCGACCAGGATCTCGAATCTCGATTGCCGCTCGATCATGGCGTGCCGCCGCGTTGCAGGCACTATATCATAGCTGGCGGCATGATGCGCCCGTCAGGCATGGCGCGGCAATGCGAAAATTGCGACTCACCGAGGACACCCTGGGCAACGGGCTCCAGGTCGATGCGGCGACCGGCGATCCGGTCTTCGCCTACAAGCCGTCGCTTGCCGGCTCGCCGTGCCGGTTCCGATTGCGGCCGGAGGCGCTCGAATGGGACGCCGGATGGCGCCACGGCCGCGTCGCCTACGCCGATATTCGCCGCGTGCGGCTGTCGTTTTCCCAGGTGAGCCTCAACACGCATCGCTTCCTCGTCGAGGTCTGGCCGGCCTCCGGCGCGAAGGTCGTCATCGCTTCGACATCGTGGAAGAGCCTCGCCGAGCAGGAGCCGCTGGATCGCGCCTATCGCGGCTTCATCGTGGAGTTGCATCGGCGTATCGCGGCGGGCGATGGCGGCGCGGTTTTCGAGACCGGCTCGCCGCCGGTGCGGTATTGGCTTGGGGTTGCGGGACTGGTCGCAACCTCGCTCGCCCTCGCCGGGCTGGTCGCGCAGGCGCTGCGCAGCCGCGAGATGGTGGGAGCGCTGTTCGTGGCCGGCTTCCTCGCTCTGTTTCTCTGGCGGTTCGGAACGTATTTTTCCCGCAACCGTCCCGGAACCTATCGGCCTGACGCGCCACCCGGCCAACTCATGCCCTGATGCCATTGGGCCTCAGGCGCCATCCGGCTCGTCCGTCACGCTCTCCTCTGCATCGCGGCGGCGCAACAGGCCAGCGGCGAGATCGCTGAGCACCGGGGCCGGCAGCGCCTCGAACCGCAATGGCCGTGCGACCTCGATGGCGGCGAGCCCGAGGCGCGCGGTCAGCAGGCCGTTGAGCACGCCCTCGCCGAGCCGCGCCGACAGCTTGGCGGCGACGCCATGCCCGAGCATCTGTTGGATCACGCCATCGCCGGCCGCCATGCCGCCGGTCACCGCCAGATGCGCGATGACGATGCGCATCAGCCGGATCAGGCCGAGCGTTCCGGGCCGGCCGCCATAGAGGTCGGCGAGCCGGCGGACCAGGCCCACCGCGGTCAGCAGCACGAACAGCATGTCGATCGCGGCGCGGGGGCTCACCGCAGTGACGATCGACACCCGCTTGGCGGCTGCGGAGACCAGCCCCCGCGCCTCGGCGTCGAGCGGCGCCATCAGCTCGCGCTCGGCGACGCGGATGAGGTCGCCTCCGTCGATGATCTCGTCGACGTGGGCGGTCATGGCCGATCGCGCCCGTGCGAGCCGCGGCTGGCCGCGGCTCAGCCTGACGAGGTCGCGCACCACGGCGTGGGCGGCCGTTCGGTCGTCTGCCGCGAGCGCCGCCTGTGCGCGCTCGCGCAGCCGTTCCACGGCTTTGAGGCGAACGAGGCCGATCGCCTCGTGCACGAGCCCGCCGGCGAGGGCCAGCGCCGCGATGGCGGCAATCACGGTTGCCAGCAGGCCGAGCCATTCGCTGCGGGCATTCAGATCCTCGATCAGCCGCGCGACCGCAAGGCCGAGTCCAAGCAGCATCAGGCCGGCCGCAGCGGGCCAGAACAGGGCGCTCCATGACGGACCTCGGCGCCGCGGCGGCGTAGCGATCATCACGGGCCGGGCGACCACGTCGGGCTCCGGGTCGACCGTGATGGTGGCGCGTTGCCCGCGTCGGCGCGCCGCCGCGTCGCTGTCCGCGCGCGGTGGTGCCGTCACCACGACACGGGGATCGTCCAGACGGAATGCCGCGGGTCGGCGCGATTGCGGGCTCTTGGTCATGGCATCAGGTCTCCCAGCAGGAACTGCAGCGCGCGGTCCATGCGGATATGCGGCAGGCTCGCGCGGCCGCTGGCGGCCGGCTCGAGCCGCGGTGGGCGGAAGCGCAGGAAGTGGAAATCGGCCCCCGCGGCCTCGGCGGTCGTCAACCCGACGAATCCCGTGCCGTCATCGCGAAACAGTGTGTCGGGATCCTCGGGCAGGTCACCGGGAAACACCGCCGCCTCGGCGTCGCCGTCGAAGGTGTCGGCGCCGGCCGTCTCCCCGGCGATCGGAATGCCGACGATCGTCGCCAGAGCCTGACGGTTGCGCTCCACCGTCGCTTCCCGAGTGGCGCGGACCGCCGCGAGCGCCACGACGTCGATGGCAGCCCCGCTGAACTTCGCCCGCGCGATCGCGCGCCCCGCCAGCCGAGCCAGGATGCGCTCGAGCCGATCGTGACTGGTGTGATGAAGGTGGTCGGCCTTGGTGGCGGCGAACAGGATGCGGTCGATGCGCGGACGCATCAGCGTGCTGACGATGGAGTTTCGTCCGGTGTTGAAGCAGGCCAGGATCGCGCCGAGGGCGGCTTCGAGATCGGCCAGCGCGGCGGGACCGGCGTTGAAGGCAGCGAGCGCATCGATCAGCACGATCTGGCGATCGAGCCGGACGAAATGCCCATTGAAGAACGGACGAACCACCACCGACTTGTAGGATTCGTACCGCCGCTCCATCATCGCCCACAGCGAGCCTTTCGGCGCAATGCCGCCCAGCGGCAGATCCAGGGGCGCAAAGGTCAGCGCCGGCGAGCCCTCGAGGTCTCCCGGCATGAGAAAGCGGCCCGGCGGCAGCAGGCGCAGCGCATAGCGCTCGTCGCGGCAGGCGCGCAGATAGCCGGTAAACAGCTTCGACGCGATGAGCGCCGTCTGCTCGTCCTCGGGACGTTCCGGATTCGAGGCGACGAGATGGTCGAGCCAGGCGGCGGCCAGCTGGCGGCGCGGCTCCTCGCGGGCGAGCCGCAAGGTCTGGGACGACCACTCCGCGAAGCTGGTCGACAGCAGCGGCAGGTCGACCAGCCATTCGCCCGGATAGTCGACGATGTCGACGGTCAGCGTGCGGTTGCGCGCCGCGCCACGCGCCGATTGATAGTCGATGACGAGGCGCAGCTCGCTGATGCGGCGTGTCGATTCGGGCCACCGGCGCTCGTCGACGAGGGCCCGAGCATGGCTCTCGTAGTCGAAGCGAGGCACCGAATCGTCGGGTTGCGGTTCCAGCCTGGCCCGCGCGATCCGCCCCGAGGCCAGCGGCTCGAACACCGGAAGCCGACCGCCATGAATGAGGTCGTGCACCAGCGCGGTGATGAACACCGTCTTGCCGGCGCCGGACAGCCCGGTGACGCCGAGCCTGACGGTCGGTCGTGCCAGGTGGCCGGCAAATGCCATGAACGCCCGGGCCGCCAGACGGGCCTCGTTGGCGATCGCCGCGACGGAGTGGAAACCAGGGTGGGACGGCACGCATTTGACATAGGCGGTCCGCCGGACGTCCGCCAGCGCGGGTCCCGATGGCGCTAATCGGTGGTGGTCTCGAGCATGTGCGGCGCCACGAATCGGTCGAGACGACCGGCCTTGGGGTGCAGCTTGTGCCAATCGTCGAGCGGGAAGTCGATCACCACGAGGCCGGCGGTGGGCAGCTTCTCCAGGAGGCGCTGGCGCGCCTCCACGTCGCCCGAGGCGATCAGCAATTCGGCGAGGTCGCGCAGTCCGGGATTGTGCCCGACCAGCAGCAGAACGAGGACCTCGCTCCGGGTCTGCTCGATCGTGCCGAGGATGTCGTGGGCGCCCGACTCGTAGATGCGCTGGTCGAAGGCAACCGGGATCCCGGCCGAAAGCTCCGCCGCGACGACATCCCAGGTCTGTCGCGTGCGCGCCGCCGTCGAGCACACGACCTGATCGGGCACCAGGCCATGGTGCGCCATGTAGGCACCGATCCGCCGGGCGGCTTCGCGGCCGCGCGCGGAGAGCGCACGGGCGTAATCGGGAGCGCCGGGGCTCGCCCAGTCGGACTTGGCGTGGCGGAGGAGGATCAGGCGGCGCATCGTCGTCGCTGTCGGTTGGGCGGGTGGCACGGTCCGGGATACATTGTTGCGCCGCCGCCTCGCCGTCCAGCCCCAATATGGCCGCCGTGCGCCCTATGACTTCGGCGGCAATTTGCGGTAGCGATGAGGCGATGAGCGCATCCGATCCCTTCTCCTACGGGCCGAGCTGGTACGCCGCCACGATGGTGGCGGCGCCGAGCCGCCCGACGCTCACCTGGGACCTCGACGTCGACGTCTGCGTGATTGGCGGTGGCCTGGCAGGGATCACGACCGCCCGCGAGCTCGCGCGGCTCGGCCGGTCGGTGGCGCTGGTCGAAGCCGATCGCATCGGCTCGCATGCCTCGGGACGTAACGGCGGTATCGTGACACCTGGGTTCTCCGAGCCCATCGGGGCCATCATCGAGCGCATCGGCCTCAGGCGCGCCCGCGAGCTTTGGGCGCTGTCCTCCGACGGGGTCGAGTACGTCCGTACCGCCATTCGCGAGACCGCGATGGAGGGGGTCGCGCCGGTCGACGGCCACCTGGTGGCCCGCACCATGGACGACGAGGACGACCTGCTGCGCGAGGTCGCGCTGATGCGCGTCGATCTCGGCGTCGACGTCGAGGCGTGGCCGACCGCACAGCTGCGCGAGGTACTGCTCAGTCCGCTGTATTTCCAGGGCATGCATCTCGCGGCCGCCTTCCACATCCATCCGCTCAACTACGCGCTCGGCCTGGCGGCGGCCGCCGAGCAGGCGGGCGTCCGCATCTTCGAGGGTACGCCCGCGCTCGCGATCGATGCGGCCGGTGTGCGCAAGCGGGTCGATACGCCGAACGGCCGCGTACGCTCCGCCCACATCGTGCTGGCCGGCGGGGTCGGTTTGCGGGCCGTGCATCCGCTGATCGCCGAGACCGTCGTCCCCGTCACCAGCTACCTCGCCACGACGGTGCCGCTCGGCGACCGGTTGAACGATGTGATTCGCTATGCGGGGGCGGTGACCGATACCAGGCACGCCCGCAACTCCTATCGGGTCGTCGGGGATCGACTGCTGTGGGGCGGGCGGATGACCATGCAGGCGTCCACGCCGCGGCGGCTCAGCGCGCTGATGCAGGGCGACATCGCTCGGATCTATCCGCAGCTCGATGGCGTCGGGATCTCCCATGCGTGGTCCGGCGTCGCCGGCTACGCGGTCCACAACATGCCGCAGATCGGCGAGGTCGATCGCGGCGTCTGGCTCGCCGGTGCGTTCGGAATGCACGGGATCAATGCCAGCGCGATGGCCGGCGTCCTCCTGGCGCGGGCGATCGGTGCAGGTGACGACAGCTGGCGGCTGTTCTCCGACTACGAGCTGGTCTGGGCCGGCGGCCGCATCGGCCGGGCGGCCGCGCAGGCTTTCCTGTGGTCGGCGCCGGCGCGCGACGCGGCGGCCTCCGGCCTCGCCAGTTTGCGCCGGGCATGGCAGCGGCGCGCCGCCGAGCGGGCGACCCAGGGCAGGACCCGCCGCGCGGTTGCCGACGCCACGCGGCGAAAGTTGCACGCCGCCGATCCGGCGGACCGGGGCGCCGCCGGATCATCGGATTCCGACATTCCGGACCGGCAGCAGGCGGCGCCGGTCAGGAGCGACTTTCGCGCCGCGCCATGAACGCCAGCCGTTCGAACAGATGCACGTCCTGCTCGTTCTTCAGCAGGGCCCCGTGCAGCGGTGGGATGAGCTTCTTGGGATCGCGCTCGCGCAGCGTGTCGGGGCCGATGTCCTCGACCATCAGGAGCTTGAGCCAGTCGAGCAGCTCCGACGTCGACGGCTTCTTCTTGAGACCGGGCACGTCACGGATCTCGTAAAATATCTTCAGCGCCTCGGCGACCAGCCGCTGCTTGATGCCGGGGAAATGCACATCGATGATCGCCCGCATGGTGTCGGCATCGGGAAACCGGATGTAGTGGAAGAAGCAGCGGCGCAGGAATGCGTCTGGCAGCTCCTTCTCGTTGTTCGACGTGATGACGACGATCGGCCGGCGTCGCGCCTTCACGGTCTCGGCGGTCTCGTACACGTAGAACTCCATCCGATCGAGCTCCTGCAACAGATCGTTGGGGAACTCGATGTCGGCCTTGTCGATCTCGTCGATCAGCAGCACCGGGCGGTCGTCGGACACGAAGGCGTCCCACAGCTTGCCGCGCCGGATGTAGTTGCGGATGTCGCGGACCCGCTGGTCGCCGAGCTGGCTGTCGCGCAGCCGTGACACCGCGTCGTACTCGTAGAGCCCCTGCAGCGCCTTGGTGGTCGACTTGACGTGCCATTCGATGAGCGGGGCGCCGAGCGCCTTCGAGATCTCGATCGCCAGAACGGTCTTGCCGGTGCCCGGCTCCCCCTTGACCAGGAGCGGGCGCTCCAGCGCGATCGCGGCGTTGACCGCTACCTTCAGGTCGTCGGTCGCCACATAGGCGCTGGTGCCTTGAAAACGCATGTCGTCCTCGCCGGTTGCGCCCGGACCTTAGGGAGCCGCGTGGGGACCCGCAAGCGTCGTCGATCGGCGGCAAGATTTGCCGCCGGCGGCGCATCCTGCCGGGACAGCGCCGGCCGTGGGCTCCTGGTCCGTCGGCCAAGCCACTGTTCCTGCTTGTGTTCGCTGCTGGCACGGAGCTTGCGTTGGTGTGTCCGTCATTCGGCCAGGCGCGATGCGCCGCGGCCCGGCAGCCATCGTTCGAATGGAGACTTATTGTCATGGGTATCTTCGACGCGCTCACCACCGCGGTCTCTGGCCTGCAGGCGCAGTCCTTCGCGCTGCAGAACATTTCCGGCAACATCGCCAACTCGTCGACGATCGCGTACAAGGCCACCGACACGTCGTTCGAGGACATGGTCAGCGGCGGCAACGTGGCGGCGAGCCAGCAGATCTCCGGCAGCGTCTCAGCCAGCTCGCTATCCACCAACAGCGTTCAGGGCTCGATCCAGACGTCGACGATCGGCACCTACATGGCGATCAACGGCAACGGCTATTTCACGGTGGCGCAGCCGTCGGGGCTGAACGGCGACCTGCCGGTGTTCAACGGCGTCCAGGACTACACCCGGCGCGGCGACTTCCAGCCGAACTCGCAGGGTTACCTGGTCAATGGCGCCGGGTACTATCTGCAGGGAATTCCCATCGATCCGACGACCAACAATCCGGTCGGCAGCCAGCCCACGGTGCTGCAGTTCAGCAATTCATTCCTTCCGGCGCAGCCGACCACCGCAGTTCAATATCAGGCCAATCTGCCGTCGACCCCGGCAACGACCGACGCCTCTTCGACGGTGCTCGGCTCGGAGCTACTCAATCCGGCGGACTTCGAGGCCAATCCGCTCGCCGGCCCGCCGCAGGCCGCCAAGATCACCGGCACCGGGGCGGCGATTACTCCCGACGCGGCGGCGACCGGCGTCGGAACCGTCGGCGGCCTGACCGCCACCACCACGCTCGCCTCTCTCGGTGTCACCACCGGCGACGTGATCTCGGTGACCGACGGCACCAGTACGACCAACTATACGGTGCCGGCATTGGCGCTCGGCCACCCCGACGTCGCCGACCTCGCCACCGCCCTCAGCGCCGGGCCGGCGCACGTGACCGTGTCGCTGCTGGTGGCCGGGGCGAATGCCGGCCATCTGCAGATCAGGGGGAACGGAGCCGTTCCGGATCCGGCGAGCTTCCACGTCAGCATATCAGACAACAACCCCACCC
>JBEKZK010000560.1:0-4038 GCA_049509935.1 Xanthobacteraceae bacterium
GCCCGACCTGCCGATCGTGCTCGCGACCGGATATGCCGAGGTGCCGTCGCACACCCGGATGAGCTTTCCGCGCCTTGGCAAGCCGTACACCCAGGAGGAGCTCACCAGGGCGCTGGAAGCGGCGATCAACCCGAACGGGAGCGGATATTGAACCGAACGGGAGCGGATATTGAGCGGGTCGGGGCGCCGTCGGTTCAGTCGTGTCGACCCGCGGCGCGCGTCATGGCCGGGCGAGCCCGGCCATGACGGAACGGGATTTAGTCATTCTTGCGCTGGATGGCGATCAGCGTAGCGGCGCCTACCGCCAGCGCGGCGGCCCCGAGAAGGTAATGGTCACGCGTTTCCGGGTCGGACAGTGCAAGCCCGGCGGCGCGAGACGTTTGATCGGCGAGTCTGACGGCCGTCGTCGATGCCTGTGACATGGCGTCTGCCGTCACGTCCCGAAGCTGCTCGGCCCATTCGCCGGTCTTCTCGCCCACGGCGGCGACGGCATCGCGCGCATCCCCGCTCCATCCACGCACCTTCCCGTCGACCGTTTCGGCGAGCTCGGAGGCACCGGTGACGATCGGCGAAGGTTCGCCGGACGGACTGGTGCGCATCAGGCTGCTCAGTCCGAGCCCGACCAGCAGGGTCGTGACCGGAGGGTGACGCGCAAAGTGCCACACCAGCCCGGCACCGATCGCGAACGCCGCACCGGGGTTTGCCGCGGCGCGATTCTTGAGATCGGACCAGATCGTCTGCGCCGTGCTCGAAGCAGATGTGCCGGCCTGCCGCATCAGCTCGTCCTTGAGCGAGCCCGCCCTGGCCATGACGTCGGACCTCAATCCCGTCATGAGCGCGGGATGGCGCAGCCGTGCCACGTCGTCGGCGAGGCGGCCGCGTGCCGCCTCGACGTCGTGCTCCAGCTGGTCAAGATTGGCGTCGGTCATTGCCGGGGCTCCTCTCGCCGCTTCGCGCATCCCTTGATCCGACGCTGCTTGCCGGCTGGGAAGCCCGGCCGGCAAGGCTGCTCGAGCCGGTGGCTGCCGGCGAGGATGGCGAGGGCTTCGACGCGCTGCCGGCAGGGTCCGGTCGCGGCGCGGGGGTGGACGAGTGAGTCGTCTGGTCGGACGGGCGGCGGCGATCCTGCTCGGTGCCGCCGGCCGCGGTCGCGAAGGTGCCGGCGACCTCACGGGCCATGTCCTTCAGGCCGTCGGCGTCGAGCCCGCGCTCGCTGGCGGAGTCCTTCAGGCGATCTCCGGCTTCGCTCGCGGCGTCCAGGAGCTTCTTCCCGGCGCCGGCGGCGGCCCCCGTCAGGGCGTCGCTGGCGGCGCCCAGTGTCCGCCGTTCGATGTCGGTCGAGGGGAACAGCGCGGCGACCGCGGCGCCGGCCGCAAGCCCGAGCGCGGCCACCAGGATCGGCTGCTCGCGAATGGCTTCGGAGGCGCTCTGGTAGGTGGATTCCGCCTGCCCCTTCAGCCGATCCGACGTCTGGGAGAGGGTCCTCTGCGCACTGTCGGCGTAGTCCGACACCGCCTGCCGCGCGGCACCCGCATACTCCGAAACGTTATCCGCGACGTTCGACGCATAGCTCTTTGCGGTGTCGCCGACCGTTCCGGCGACGCCGCCGACGTAATCCGAAACCGTGCCTGCAGCCCGCCCGACGCCGTCTCCCAATGCGGAGGTCGCCGACCGGAGGGCACCCGGATCGTGGATGCGGCCGGTCTGCTCGCTCGACGCCATCCGCGAGGCGATCGAGCCGGTATTGCGGCGCGCCGAACGCATCCCCGAGCGCATCAGCAGGGCACATCCCGCCGCCATGAGCAGCAGCGCCTCGGGTTTCCGTCGCATGGTGTCCACGAGCCAGTCGCCTGGCGAAGTCATGTCGGATTGCTGGTAGGTCATGGCGTCTGCTCCTTGGCGGTTTTCATGATCTCGTTGAATTGACGGACGGTTCTCCTCGGCGTGACATCCGCGGATCCGGTTGCGCGGCCGCAGTAGAATGTGAACACCGCAAGCGCCGCCAGGAGGGCGGCGACGGTGAGGCATGACCAGGCAATCGCGAAGCCGGCGCTGACGAGGGCGAAAACCACCCCCTCGACGATCAGCAGGAACGCGGTGACGGCGAGCAGCCCGGCTACCGCCATCCAGGCTCCGGCCCGCAGGCGGATGGTCAGCTTGTGAGCGATCTCGGCGCGGGCGAGCCGCATCTCCTTCTGCAGCAGATCGGTCAGATCCGCCATCAGGTCCGTGACGGCACGGACCAATGCGGAGTCGCGCAGCGAATCATGCGCCATGAGACTGACCCTGAGGCGAGACCGACGGGGAATACGGGTGGTATCCCACGCTCCCGAGCCCGTCGCGATGATCCGCGGCGTGCCGCGAAGTCCCGGTCGCCGCCGGCGTGCCGGCCTTGAACAGGCGGAACAGGAAGAACCCGCAGGCGGCGGCGGCGCCGAACATCACGGCGGGACGTTCGCGCGCGAAATCCGTCGTTCTGCGCACCAGCTGATCGACCGACTCGCCGCGAATTTCCTGGGCGAACTGGTCCATCCGTTGGCTGACGTCGCGGACCAGGCCGGCGAGTTGCGGAGCGTGGTGATCGAGGTCGTCGGCCGCCACCCGGGCGGATGCCGCGACATGCCCTACCAGCCCGGCTCCGACGCCGACCTGCTGGCCCATGAAGCCCTTCATTCTGTCGGTCGCCTCCGACGCGAGCGTCGTCGCCGATCGTTTCGCCTCGTCGGCCACCTCCTTGGCGACATCGCCGATCCTCGACATGGCGTCCCCGGCCTTGGCGCTGAGGTCGCTATGCGGCGGTGCGGTCGGGGATTCGGGCCGGGTGTTTGCCGTTGCCATCTCACATATCCTGTGTCTCGGGGTAAAGCTGGTGAATAACCATCCGTCGCCGTGAAGGTTCCGCGTGCCGCGATTCGGCGCACGGGCTGGGCACAGAAATACCCGTGGGAACGAGAAGCTCTTCGAAACGTTGGTTCCAGCGCTCGATTCGAAATCGGAGACGCCGAATTGTTGCATTCGCAAGCGTCAGGGAATTCCTTGAATCAGGCGGCCGGCGAGCGGGATGATTGGACCGATGCCTGGAAAGCGTGTGACGTTCGACGACGCAACCTGGCAGGCCCTGGACCTGTTGGCCCGGGACCGGATGGCGGATTTTCAGGAGCTCGCCGACGAGGCGTTCGGCGATCTGTTGCGCAAGCACGGCCGGCCGAGCGATCTGATGTCGGCGCTGCGCCAGAGCGCGGGCAACGCCGCGCCGCCGCGAGGTCGGTCCGGCAAGGATCGGCCGAAGAAACAGGCCGCAGCCGGCCGGCTCCGGGCGGCGGTGTCCAAATCCTGAGGGTTCAGGGAGCCACGCCCTCGAATGCGCGCACCCACATGGCACAGAGGCCCGAGCGGACGATGTCGTCGAGCGTGAACTCGATTACCGGGACCGGCAGCTGGTGGGACCTGATCAGGTCGATGACCGTGCGCAGGCCCGACCCCTCGTCGAGATCGCATTGGCTCACATCGCCGTTGATGACAGTCGTGCAGTCTTCGCCGACGCGGGTGAGAAAGGTCTTCATCTCGGCCGGCGTGGTGTTCTGCGCTTCGTCGAGCAGCACGAAGGCGCTGTTCCACGAGCGGCCGCGCATCACCTCGAACGGCACCATGTCGATATCGCCGTTCTTGAGCGCAATATCGTACGCGGCCTTGCCGATCCGCTCCTTGATGGCCTCGGCCACCGGCGTGGCCCAGGGCGCGAACTTGTCCTGCAGCGAGCCGGGAAAATACCCGAGCGAGCGGCCGCACGGCACGTTCGGCCTGGTGAGGATGATTCTGGAGACCTGCCGGTTGCGATAGAGGTCGGCCGCGCAGGTGGCGGCGATCCAGGTTTTCCCGGTCCCCGCCGGCCCGACCACCACGACCTGTGGGCTCGATCGCAGAGCCGCGAGGTAGCTCGCCTGCGTCGCATTGAGCGGGTCGATCGGCGGAACGGCGCGCGCCGCCTTGAACTTGGGTGCCTGGAACTCGATGATCTCGGCCGTTCCCAACGAACGA
>JBEKZK010000561.1:0-4031 GCA_049509935.1 Xanthobacteraceae bacterium
CGTAGGCCGGAGGCCGCTGGTTCGCAGGCCGGCCGATCGTGACCGCTCCTGGCCGGCGGGCGAGCCCCGTTCGGCGGCGACGCAGTCCCCTGGGAGGACAGGTGATGGTACGCAGGTCGATCGTTGCGGCGTTCGGGCTGTTGTGTGCGACCGCGCTGGCGCAAGCGCAAGCGCAGGCGCCGGCGCTTCCCGAACTGCCGGAGACGATCAGGCCGGGCAATCTCAAGCCCTACCTGGCGGTCGCCGCCAAGGGCGTGCAGATCTATGTCTGCCGCAAGGCGGACAGCGGGGCGTGGACCTGGACCTTCAAGGCGCCGGAGGCCGTGCTCCACGACCTCAACGATGCTCCGATCGGCACCCATTACGCCGGGCCGACCTGGGAGGGCATCGACGGTGGCAAGGTGGTGGGTGCCGTCAAGGCCTCCGCCGATGCGCCGACCGGCGACGCCATTGCGTGGCTCTGGCTCGACGTCAAGTCGCGCACCGGCAACGGGGTTTTCACCCAGGCCGGCGGAGTCCTGCGGGTCGCGACGGTGGGCGGCAAGGCCGCGGCCGGCGGATGCGATCAGGCCCATGACGGGGCCGAGCAGCGCGCGCCCTACACGGCGCGCTACTATTTCCTGAAGTAGGTCAAATCACATTCAGCTCCCGCACCGGGCGCCCGTCCGCGATGCGCTGGTAGCCGAACGCCGACAGGTCGAGGCCGATGAACCGCTGGTGCACGATCAGCTCTGCGATCGCCCGGCCGGTGGCCGGTGCGTGCTGCAGCCCATGGCCGGAGAACCCATTGGCGAACAGAAAGTTTTCCACCTGCGGATGCGGTCCGAGCACGGCGTTCTGATCGAACGTGTTGAAGTCGTAGTGGCCGGCCCAGGCGCGCACCTGCTTCAGCGCCTCCATGGCGGGGATCCGGTGGGCGAGCGCCGGCCACACGGTGTCATCGAACTGCGCCGTGTCGACGGAAAAATCGTTCGCCGCGGCGCGCGTATCGGCATCCGGCGCCGGCGACATGCCACACAGATAGACATTCCCTTCGGGCCGCACCCACACGCCGGTGGTATCGACGATCAGCGGCATGCCGGTCAGGTCGGAGCGGCAGGCGACGACGAACACCGAGCGCTTGCGCGGCTCGACCGGCAGCGCCAGCCCGGCCAGCGCCGCGACGCCGCCGGCCTGCGGGCCTGCCGCATCGACCAGGATCCCGCAGCCGAACCGGCGGCCGTCGGCGAGCGCCACCGCATTGACGCGGTCGCGCACGCGCTCGATGGCGACGACCTCGCCATGCGCATAGGTCGCGCCCTTGCGGCGCGCCGCCCGGCGCAGCTGGTCGAGCAGCAGATGGGCATCCAGCCAGCCTTCGCCCGACTGTCCGAAGGCGCCGGCGACGAGATCGGCCGTTCGCAGCCAGGGAAATTTTTCCGCCAGCCGCGCCGGGTCCAACAAAGCGATGTCGGCATGCTCGGCCGACTGGATCGCGTGATTGGCAGCGAGCTGATCGCTCCCCTCGGGGCCGGCCAGCAGCAGGTAGCCGCCCGGGCGAAATCCGACCGTGGCATCGCGTCCGAACCTCAGCTTGAGGCTCTCGATGAAGGAGATGCCGAATTGGCTCATCCGGATGTTTTCCGGCGTGGAGAACTGCTGGCGGATCGAGGCGACCGACAGGGCGGTGGCCGACCGGCCATAGGTCGGATCGCGCTCGATGACTGCAACCGAGCCGGAAAACGCCAGGTCGTGGGTGAGAAAATAGGCAACCGCCGAGCCGACGACGGCTCCCCCGACGATCACCACATCGAAACGCTCGGTGCTCACCCGCCGCTCCGTGACCGGGAAGGTTTCGGGGTGAGGCGCATTCGCCGCGAACGCAGTGCCTGCAATACGCAGCTCCTCGTCATGAGCGCTTGACCCTCGGCGGCTGGCCAGCCCTCATTGGCATGGCGCTTGAAACGACCAGTGCACCACCGCACTACGGCGCAGGTCCGGCGATGCCTGCGCCGGAGTGGATACCGGTTCGCCGGCACATGCGCCAGCAGGGTTGCGCCAGCAGGGTTCGGATCCGCCGGGATCCGGCAGAGTTCAGACAACGACCGGAGACCATGCCATGACCGTCCGCCCGCGCCGCAGCGTGCTCTACATGCCGGGATCGAACGCGCGCGCACTCGAAAAAGCGAGGACGCTCTCGGCCGATGGCCTGATCCTCGATCTCGAGGATGCGGTTGCGCCCGACGCCAAGGAGACGGCGCGCGGGCAGGTCGCCGCTGCGGTGCGCGCCGGCGGCTTCGGCCGGCGCGAGGTCTTGATCCGCATCAACGGTCTCGACACCGCGTGGGGCGCCGATGATCTCAGCACCGCCGCGGCGGCGCGCCCCGACGCCATCCTGGTGCCGAAAATCTCGGCGCCGGAGGATCTCGACGCCCTCGGCCGCCGGCTCGATGCGCTCGGCGCGGATCCGACGATCCGCGTCTGGGCGATGATGGAGACGCCGCTCGCCATGCTCAATGCCGGCGACATCGCGGCGGCCGCCCGCACGCCGCACACCCGGCTCGCCGGCTTCGTCATGGGCACCAACGATCTCGCCAAGGACACGCGCGCCAGGATCGTGCCGGGCCGCGCCCCGATGAGTTCCTGGCTGATGACCTGCGTGGCGGCGGCGCGCGCGTTCGGCCTCGACATCCTCGACGGCGTGTTCAACGAGATCGGCAACGCCGACGGATTTGCCCGTGAATGCGCCGAGGCGCGCGACATGGGGTTCGACGGCAAGACGCTCATCCATCCGAGCCAGATCGAACCGTGCAACGCGGCATTCTCGCCGGCCGCCGCGGAGGTCGACGACGCCCGAAGGATCATCGCCGCATTCGAGCTTCCGGAGAACAAGGGCAAGGGGGTGGTCAGGCTCGACGGCCGCATGGTGGAGCGGCTGCACGCGGAATCGGCCCGCCGCACCGTGCTGATCGCCGACGCGATCGCTCAGTCGCCGAGTGTGTAGACGAATACCGGACCTTTGCCGATGCCGGCGTGCAGGCAGATGAAGTGCACCGTCCGGGCGCCGCTCGCCGCTTCCAGGGTCGCCTTGCCCTGATAGATGGTGGAGATGAACTGGTTGCCGACCTTGTCGGCGAAGCGGTCGACCTCGACGGTGGCGCGGTCGATCACGAAGCGCCGGAATGCCGGGTCGTGCACCTTGAACTGCACGGCGGCGTGACGCTCGCAGCCGAGCAGGGCGTCGAACCGGGTCTTCTGCGATACCGCCGGCGTTGCGCCGAGAACCAGCAGCGCCGTCGCCGCGAGGCAGGCTCGCGGCAGACCGCCGACCGGGAGAGCCAGAGCATTTCCCGGAAAAAGCCTGCCCCGGACTCGATCCGGGGTGGACACCGGTTTTCCGAAAGGAAATGCGACAAACATCGAAGCCAGAGCGCTTTCCGCGCACAGCCCGCGAGACTTCATTGTCAACCTTATCGGAAAGCGCTCTAAACCCACGGCCGCGACGCCTTCGCGTTCTCCTCGTAGCCGGCGATCTTGTCCGACTTGACCATGGTGAGCCCGATATCGTCGAGGCCATTGAGCAGACAGTGCTTGCGGTACGGGTCGATGTCGAACCGCACCACGCCGCCGTCGGGGCCGCGGATCTCCTGGTTGACCAGATCGACGGTGAGCGTCGCATTGGCGCCGCGGTCGGCGTCGTCGAACAGCTTGTCGATGTCCTCCGGCGATACCTTGACCGGCAGAATCCCGTTCTTGAAACAGTTGTTGTAGAAGATGTCGGCGAACGACGTCGAGATCACGCAGCGGATGCCGTAGTCGAGCAGCGCCCACGGCGCGTGCTCGCGCGAGGAGCCGCAGCCGAAATTGTCGCCGGCCACGATGATCTTGGCGGTGCGCCATGCCGGCTTGTTGAGGACGAAGTCCGGGTTCTCGCTGCCGTCGGCGTTGTAGCGCATCTCGGCGAACAGGCCGGCGCCGAGCCCGGTGCGCTTGATGGTCTTGAGATATTGCTTGGGGATGATCCGGTCGGTATCGACATTGGTCATCCGCAG
>JBEKZK010000562.1:0-4026 GCA_049509935.1 Xanthobacteraceae bacterium
GTCGATCTCGCCCAGTCGCCGCCGGAAATCATTCCCGGGTTGAATTTGATGGGATTGGGGATGCGGCCGAACCATGGGTCCTGCCGCACCCGCTCGTTGAGCTCGCGGGTGTGCCCGCGCAGCGCCTCGATCAGGCCGAACGCCGAGAGGATCGCGTTGGTGCCGGTCTCGCTCTGCGATACGTGCACCGGGCGCCCGCGCAGGCGCAGGCGGAACCACATGACGCCGACGGTGCCGCGCAGGATCTTGTGATCCGTCGGTTCCGGGATCAGGCAGGCATCCGCCCGGTAGCCGCGTGCCAGAGTGGAGAGCGCGCCGTTGCCGGTCGACTCCTCCTCGGTCACCGTCTGCACGTAGACGTCGCCGGCCGGTGCCAGGCCCGCGCTGCGCAGCCCGTCGAGCGCGAACACCATGGCGCACACGCCCGACTTCATGTCGTTGGCGCCGCGGCCATGCAGGCGGCCGTCGCGGATTTCCGGGGCGAACGGCGGCGACGACCACATCTCGACCGGCCCGGTCGGCACCACGTCGACGTGACCCTGCAGAATCAGGCTGCGGCCCTGCGGGGGCGGGGCGCGCAGGCTCGCCACCACCTGCACGGCCCTGCGGTAGTCGGTGTCCATCACCGGCGAATGGCCGGGCAGGCCGTCCATCTGCACATCCGCCAGCGTATAGCGGTCGACCGCCCAGCCGCGGGCGGAGAGCTCGCGCGCGATCCAGTCCTGGCAGGGCGCCTCCTCGCCGCGCAGGCTGGGAAAGCCGACCAGGGTCTTGAGCCAGTCGACCTGACGGTCCCAGTTGGCGTCGATCGCCGCGGCCAGCTTTGCTTGAACGTCGGTCGACATCCCGTCTTGCGCTCCTCGATGGTTGGAAGGCGGCAAAGCCCGGCTATTATCGGGCCGCGATGGCAGACTCCGCAAGCAGCCGATCAGGCCGACCAGCAACACGGAGGAGTCGTTTGCCCCTGGGGACCCGCTTCAGATGCTGGCGCCGCGCGCCGCGATCGGCCACAGCGCTTCGACGCGGCCGTTGCGGATGCCGACGTACCAGTCGTGCAAATTGACCGTCGGGTCGCAGTGGCCCGGGATGAGAAAGACCTTGTCGCCGACGCGCAGCCGCTCGGCGCGGGGCCCGAGCTTCAGCTTGCCGTGCTCGTCGGAGAGCCCGACACACTCCACGTCCTCGCGATCGTGCACCCAGGGCGCGCCACGCTCGCCGCTCAGCGATTTCAGCCCGGCGTCGACGATGGCGCGATCCGCCGCCGGCGTGCTGATCACGCCGGCGAGAACGAACAGGCTGTGCTCGAATTCCGTGTAGCGCCCGCCGGCCTTGCCGCCGATGCGGGCATACTCGGTGTCCATGAACACATAGGAGCCGACCTGCAGCTCGGTATAGACGCCGCTCGCCGCCTCGATCGCGAAGGTGCCGGTGCCGGCGCCGCCGACGATCTCGCAGGCGAGCCCGTCGGCGGCGAGCGCGGCGAGCGTCTCGCGCACCGCATCGATCGCGAATGCGATCGCCTGCGCGCGCTCCTGGTAGGTCGGCAGATGCTGGGCGCGGCCGTGATAGGCCTGCAGGCCGCGAAATCGCAAGCCCGGCGCATCGGCGATGCGCCGCGCCAGCGCCGCCGCAGCGCCGCCCGGCGCAATGCCGCAGCGCTCCATGCCGACCTCGATCTCGACCAGCCCGCCGAGCTCGACGCCGCATTCCTGCGCCGCCCGCGACGCCGCGTCGACCTGGTCGGGGGCGTCGAAGCACAGCGCGATCGTCGCCTCGCGGGCAAGCGCCGCCAGCCGCCGCAGCTTGCGTGTCCCCACCACCTCGTTGCTCACCAGGATGTCGCCGACGCCGCCGCGGACCAGGGCTTCGGCTTCGCCGACCGTCTGCACGCACTGGCCGACCGCGCCGTGCGCGATCTGCCGTCGCGCGATCTCCGCCGACTTGTGGGTCTTGGCGTGCGGCCGCATCGCGACCCCGGCGGCGCGAGCAAGCTCCGCCATCTTGGCGATGTTGCGGTCGAGCGCGGCGAGATCGATCAGCAGCGCCGGCGTCTGGATGTCGGCAACAGACGCACCGATGTCGGCAGGCGGCAGGTTCATGTGGTCTCGATCTCGTCACTGTTCTGAATGTATCGTAGCCCGGTGAGCGACGCCATCCGCGAGACCGCTGCCGGTCGGCACCGTGTCCGTCTGCTGGACAAAACGGCCCCCGGTGAATTTCGACCATTCTAACCGTTTGCCAGCGCCGCTCCGCGTCGCTCAGAACAGATCCGCGATCGTCAAGACTGGAAACCGGTTCGAATCCGGATCGGCATCATAGGGTGACGTCGAGACGACCTGCGCCAGGGCCGGGTTCGCCCTGGTGGGCTGCAGGCAGACGAAGGTGGTCACGCCGAGCACAGCCGCGATTGCCAGAAGTGCCAGTTTGCGCATCGGTCCCTCCTGCTTCTTGAAGAGGCAGGATACGGCCGGCGGCGGCCCGGGTTCGTGATCTCCGTCACACAATGTTCAGAGCGCGTGCCCGCCTGGGTGGCGGATCGACCGCCCGAAGTGACGCGACGTGACCATGCCGCGTCGGCCGCCGGTACCGCGGCGGTAGCCGCGGAAGCTGCAAGAGCCGACCGCATAGGACGGCTGCATCCCAGCCGATTGCCAAGGGCATCGGAATGGTGTTTGCGTGAAGTCAGTCCCGCGCCGGGCCCGGCGCCCTGCCGCGCGGGGCCCGACCGGCCGATTGCGCCACGATCCCGAGGAGTTTTCCGGCCTACGATGCAGCAGTCCTCGCCAGCCGTCGCGACGTCCGGCATTGCTGCCGCCAACACGATCGCAGTCCCGATACTTCTCGCGCTGAGCTTTTCGCATCTGCTCAACGACGTGATGCAGTCGCTGGTGCCGGCAATCTATCCGATCATCAAGGCCGCCTATTCGCTCGACTACGGCCAGGTCGGCCTGATCACCTTCACGTTCCAGCTCTGCGCCTCGATGTTCCAGCCTCTGGTCGGGATGTACACCGACCGTCGGCCGCAGCCCTTTTCGCTGGTGGCCGGCATGGGCTTCACGATGATCGGCCTGATGGTGCTGGCGCGCGCCGGGAGCTATTCGCAGCTGCTGGTCGGCGCCGCCCTGATCGGCACCGGCTCCTCGATCTTCCATCCCGAGGCGACCCGCATGGCCCGCATGGCGTCCGGCGGGCGCCACGGATTTGCCCAGTCGGTGTTCCAGGTCGGCGGCCAGACCGGCAGCGCGATCGGGCCGCTGCTCGCCGCCTTCATCGTCGTACCGTACGGACAGGCGAGCCTGAGCTGGTTCTCGCTCGTCGGCCTCGTCGCTGTCGTGATCCTGTTCGGCATCGGCCACTGGTACAAGCGGCAGGTGCCGGCTCCCGCGCGGGCCAAGGCGACGGGCGCGGCCTCGCCGGCGGCGGCCCGCCGCGGCGTCGGGCTCGCGGTCACCATCCTGATCCTGCTGATGTTCTCCAAGAGCGCCTATTCGGCGAGCCTGAACTCGTTCTACACGTTCTATCTGCTCGGGCAGTTTCGGGTCACGGTGCAGACCTCGCAGATCATGCTGTTCCTCTACCTGCTGGCCTCGCCGATCGGGGCGCTGATCGGCGGCCACCTGGGCGACCGCATCGGGCGGCGCAAGATCATGTGGTTCTCGATCCTCGGCGCGCTGCCGTTCACGCTGGCGCTGCCCCACGTCGGCCTGCTGTGGACCTGCCTGCTCAGCATCGTCATCGGCATGATCATGTCGAGCGCGTTCCCCGCCATCCTGGTCTACGCGATCGATCTGCTGCCCGGCCGGCTCGGCATGGTTGCCGGGCTGTTCTATGGCCTGACCTTCGGCCTCGGGGCGCTGAGCGCCGCCCTGCTCGGACTGCTCGCGGATGCGACCAGCATCGCCACCGTCTATCAGGTGTGCGCGTTCCTGCCCTTCCTCGGCCTGGCGACCTGGTTCCTGCCCGACATCGAACGCGAGCGGTTCGGGTAATTCATTTCACATCCACGAAATCGAAGGCGTCGCGCCA
>JBEKZK010000563.1:0-7626 GCA_049509935.1 Xanthobacteraceae bacterium
CACCTGGAGCGCATCCACGACGATGCCGTCATGCGCACGGCCGACCTCGTTCAGCTCGAGCAGATCGCGGCGGGCTATCCGTCGCGCGAGCGCTTCCTGACCGAGCTCACGCTGGATCCGCCCGATGCGACCAGCGACCAGGCCGGCGTGCCGCTGCGCGACGAGGACTATCTGATCCTCTCCACCATCCATTCGGCCAAGGGCCAGGAGTGGAGCGCCGTGTTCGTGCTCAATACGGTCGACGGCTGCATCCCCTCCGATCTCGCCACCGGATCGTCGGACGAGATCGAGGAGGAGCGGCGCCTGCTCTATGTGGCGATGACGAGGGCAAAAAATCAGCTTGATCTGATCGTGCCGCAGCGCTTCTACGTGCACGGCCAGGCGAGAAGCGGTGACCGCCACGTCTATGCCGGCCGCAGCCGGTTCGTGCCGGCATCGATCCTCGCGCTGTTCGATGGGCGGGTCTGGCCGGCCGCGACCGCGCGAGCACCGACGATGTCGCCGCCGCGTCCGCAGCTCCGCGTCGACATCGCGTCGCGGATGCGCGCACGATGGCGGTGACGTCGCGGCCGACCTTCCCCGACGCGCCGATTCAGCCGCGCCGATGCGCCTTGGCATCAGGCCTGGCGAAGACGATACTGCGGCGGGACGGCGGCGGCCGCCACCTCGGGATCGACCGCGATGCTGAAATCCGAGAAATTTCCGATTGCCAACATCTACGTTCCGGTGAAGCGCCGGGCGACGCTCAATCCGGCGACCGTGCGCGAGATCGCCGAGAGCATCCTGGAGATCGGCCAGCAGACCCCGGTCCTGGTACGCCAGGACGGAGCCCGCCTCGTGCTGGTCGAAGGAATGCACCGGTTGGAGGCATGCCGCCTGCTCGGCGAAAAGACCATCGTCGGCCATCTGGTGCAGGCGCGACGCCACTGACGGCCGCCCCGAGATCCGCCGTTGTTTCGAGTCGACCGGGGTCCATCGCATCTGGTCGTGGCTGAAGCCCCGCATGCTCGATGGGCAGTGAATGTTCATCGGCAACGCCATTGATCACACATGCTGCCCCGCCGCATGCCCCGATGACCAGGCCCACTGAAAATTGAAGCCGCCGAGATGGCCGGTGACGTCGACCACTTCGCCGATGAAATACAGTCCCGGAACCGATCGCGCCTCGAGGGTCTTCGACGACAATTCCGCCGTGTCGACGCCGCCCAGTGTCACCTCCGCGGTGCGGTAGCCCTCGGTGCCGCTCGGCATCACGCGCCAGGCCTGCACCGATTGCGCGACGGCGTCGCGTTGCCGGTCGGGCAGGTCCCCCAGCCGGATCACGGCCGCGGATTTGTCGGCGATCTTTTGCGCGAGGCGTCTGGGAAGAACCTGGGCGAGGGCCGTCGCCAGCTCCTGCCGGGGATGCTCGCGACGGGCGCGATCGAGCATCGCCGCCACGTCGGCGCGGGGCGCGAGATCGACCGTGATCGGCTCACGCTCGCGCCAGTACGATGAGATCTGCAGGATCGCCGGGCCGCTCAGTCCGCGATGGGTGAACAGCAGCGCGTCGGAAAATTGCGCCTGTCCGCAACTCACGGTCGCGTCGACCGAGATGCCCGCCAGCTCCTTCAGCTCGTTGAGCAGCACCTGATCGAACGTCAATGGGACCAGGGCCGGCCGCGTCGGCACCACCGCGATCGCGAATTGCCGGGCGATCCGATAGCCGACATCCGAGGCGCCCATCTTGGGAATCGACAGGCCGCCGGTGGCCACCACCAGGGCGCGGCACGCATGGCTGCCGCGGTCGGTCGCGACGACGAAGCCGTCCGCGCCCCTGGAGACCGCCAGGATGCGCGTGGCGAGCTGCAGCTCGGCCCCGGCCCGTCGGCACTCCTCCAGCAGCATGGCGATGATCTGTTGCGACGAGCCATCGCAGAACAGCTGCCCGCGTGTCTTCTCGTGGTACGCGATGCCGTGGGATTCGACGAGCGCGATGAAATCGTGCGGCGTGAAGCCCGCCAGCGCCGATATGCAGAAATGCGGATTTTGCGAGAGGAAATTTGCCGGCGCCGTATGGAGATTGGTGAAGTTGCAGCGACCGCCGCCGGAAATGCGGATCTTCTCGCCCGGGCGCCGGGAATGCTCGAGGATGAGCACCGAGCGGCCGCGGCGGCCTGCGGCGGCGCCGCACATCAGTCCGGCGCCGCCGGCGCCGAGAATGATGACATCATGACGCACGGCCCGCTCCCGACGAGAACGGGTTGGAGCAGCAAGTCGCCACAACTGTCAATGTCCGGCGAACCCTCCTGCACAAATACGCCGCAGATACGGCGGCCGGAGAGGCGCAAATTCGGTCTTTGAAATTCCGCCCCCGAGCTTTAGATTATGCGGGTCGTCAACAACCGAAAGGAGGTGATCCAGTGTCTCATTGTCTATCGCCGCGGTCGCCGGCATCCGTGAACTGGATCCTCGCCTCGATCGAGGTCCGCGCCGCGTGATGCGACGCTTTACGGTCCGGCAGAGGGCCGCGGTCCGACAATGGAAGGGCTGCCCGACAGGGCAGCCCTTCTTCGTTGGCGAGCGCGGCTGCGCCCGAGCGGCGGTCATGGGTGCGTCGTGACCGACACGCCGGTGACCGTCCGCCTGTTCGTCGACGCCGACGCGTGTCCGGTCAAGGACGAGGTGTACCGGGTGGCCGAGCGTCACGGCCTGCCGGTCTATGTGGTGGCCGGCGTCTTCATCCGCGTGCCCCGCGATCCGCGGATCGAGCGCATCGCCGCTGGCCCGGGCCCGGATGCGGCGGACGACTGGATCGCCGAGCGGGCCGGGCCCGGCGACATCGTGATCACGGCGGACGTTCCGCTGGCGAGCCGTTGCGTCAAGGCCGGCGGCGAGGTGATCGCTCCGACCGGCCGGCGCTTCAGCGAGGACGCGATCGGCATGGCGCTCGCCGTGCGCAACCTGATGACCGATCTCCGCTCGGCCGGCGCCCAGACCAGCGGTCCGAAGCCGCTGACCCAGCGCGATCGCTCGGCGTTCCTGTCCGAGCTCGACCAGACGGTCCGCCGTCTGCAGCGCTCGAGGCACCGGGCCTGAATCGCCTCGACTTGCTTCCTGCGCCGTCATGACCTCCTGATGCGCCATGGCCCCTCCCCTCGTCCAGCTCAGCGACATCACGCTGACGTTCGGCGGCACGCCGCTGCTCGAAGGCGTCGAGCTCGCGGTCTCGTCCGGCGATCGCGTCTGCCTCGTCGGCCGCAACGGATCGGGCAAGTCCACCCTCCTGAAGATCGCCGCCGGGCTGATGGTGCCGGACCGCGGAACGCGCTTCGTGCAGCCGGGATCGACGGTGCGCTACCTCGCGCAGGAGCCGGACTTTGGCGGTCATGCGACGACGCTCGGATTCATCGAGGCCGGCCTCGGCCCGGGCGATGACCGCTACCCGGCGCGCTATCTCGTCGAGCAGTTGGAGCTCGACGCCGAGCAGGATCCGGCGCGCCTCTCCGGCGGCGAAGCACGGCGCGCGGCGCTCGCCCGGGCGCTGGCGCCGGACCCCGATATCCTGCTGCTCGACGAGCCGACCAATCACCTCGATCTGCCGACCATCGAATGGCTCGAGCAGGAGATCGATCGCAGACGCGCCGCGATGGTGATGGTCAGCCACGACCGGCGCTTTCTGCAGCGGCTGTCGCGCGCGACCGTGTGGCTCGACCGCGGCAGGGCGCGGCGGATCGAGATCGGGTTTTCGGCGTTCGAGTCCTGGCGTGACGAGACGCTGGCCGAGGAAGAGCGCGATCGTCACAAGCTCGACCGCAAGATCGAGGCCGAGGCGGACTGGGTGCGCTACGGCGTCACCGCGCGGCGCAAGCGCAACGTCCGCCGCATGGCCGAGTTGCAGCAGCTCAGGCAGCAGCGCCGCGACCACCGCCGCGCCGCCGGCAGGGCCGCGATCCTGGTGGCCGAGGGCGAAAAATCCGGCACCGTCGTCATCGAGGCCGATCGCATCGGCAAGTCCTTCGGGGATCGGATCATTGTCTCCGACTCCGGCGCGTTGCCGCCGGACACCGGAACCATCCGGCTCGGTGTCAATCTCGCCATGGCGAGCCTCGACCAGCGGCGCGACAGTCTCGATCCGCGCTGGACGCTGAGCGAGGCGCTCACCGGCGGCTCCGGGGACACCGTGATGGTGGCCGGGAAACCGCGTCA
The DNA here is from genome assembly GCA_049509935.1 of Xanthobacteraceae bacterium. Taxonomy (GTDB): domain Bacteria; phylum Pseudomonadota; class Alphaproteobacteria; order Rhizobiales; family Xanthobacteraceae; genus AP-16. The sequence continues at coordinate 4,189 of JBEKZK010000563.1, forward strand.
CGTGATCGGGTACCTCAAGGACTTCCTGTTTGCGCCCGAGCAGGCGAAGACCCCTCTGGAGGTGCTCTCGGGCGGCGAGCGCGGACGCCTGATGCTGGCGCGGGCGCTCGCCAGGCCGTCGAACCTGCTGGTGCTCGATGAGCCGACCAACGATCTCGACCTCGAAACGCTCGACGTGCTCGAGGAGACGCTCGGTGAATATCCGGGCACGGTGATCCTCATCAGTCACGACCGCGATTTTCTCGACCGCGTCGTGACCACGGTGATCGTGCCGGAAGGAAACGGACGCTGGCTCGAATATGCTGGCGGCTACACCGACATGCTGGCGCAGCGCGGCGCCGACATTGCGGGCCGGCCGGTGTCGCGTGCAACGCCGAAGGCCGACGCGCCGCCGCCGCGCGCCGCAATAGCCTCGCCGCCGCAACGGCGCCGGCTGAGCTTCCACCAGAAGCACGCGCTCGAAACCTTGCCGGACACCATCGCGGCGCTCGGCGACAAGGTGCGCGACCTGCAGAACAGGCTCGCGGATCCGCATCTCTACGGGCGCGACCGCAAGGCCTTCGAGGAGACGTCGGTGGCGCTGACCGCCGCGCAATCCGCGCTCGCCTCGGCGGAAGAGAAATGGCTCGAGCTGGAGCTGCTGCGCGAGGAGATCGAAGGGGAGTGAGCGGCCGATATCGTCAGGCCGGCGCAGGCTGCGATGCCGTGCGCCGCGCAGCGAGCCACGCCGCTGCGCCGCGCCCCGCCGCGGCCCCGGTGGCGAGGCTCGCCTGCAGCAGGTAGCCGCCGGTCGGCGCCTCCCAGTCGAGCATCTCGCCGGCGACGAAGACGCCCGGCCGCTTGCGCAGCATGAAGTCGTCGTCGACCTCGTCGAGCCTCACGCCACCCGCCGTCGAGATCGCCCGATCGAGGCCCGCCGTGCCGACGAGGCGGACCGGCACCGCCTTGACGAGCCTCGCCAGTCCGGCGGGCGCCATGCCCGACAGCCGCCCCGGCGCGGCCTCCTGCAGCAGCCCGATCGCGGCTGGGCCGAGACCCGCGGCCTTGCGCAGAAACGTCGACACCGATCGCTTGCCACGCGGAGCGGCAAGACGATCGGTGAGCCGCGCCAGGTCGACCTCGGGCCGCAGGTCGATGCGCAGGACGGCCTCGCCGGCGGCCGCAATGGCCTCGCGCAACGGCGCCGACAACGCGTAGACGCCACCGCCCTCGAGCCCGGACCGGGTGATGATCGCCTCGCCGCGGACCGTGCGATCGCCGAACGAGAGCGCGATCCGCTTGAGCGGCTCGCCTTCGTGGCGGTCGCGAAAGACGTCCGACCAGGCGGCGGTGAAGCCGCAATTGGCCGGCACCAGCGGTGCAACCGCGATGCCGGCGTCGGCCAACGTGGCGGCCCAGGCTCCGTCCGACCCGAGCCGCGGCCAGCTCGCCCCGCCCAGGGCCAGCACGGTCGCGTCCGGGCGTGCCGTACCCGGTCCCTCCGGACCGGCAAAGACCAGGTCGCCGGCCGCATCCCAGCCGTGCCAGCGATGGCGCATTCTGAACACGACGCCCGATGCCGCCAGCCGCGCGAGCCATGCGCGCAGCAACGGCGAGGCCTTGAACGCTTTTGGAAAGACTCGTCCGCTGCTGCCGACGAACGTTGCCTGGCCGAGATCCTCGCACCACCGGCGCAATTCGCTCGGCGGAAACCTGCAAATCGCGTCCCGCAGGCGGGCCTCGGCGGCGCCGTAGCGCGCGAGCAGGCGCTCGAGCTGCTCGCTGTGCGTCAGATTGAGGCCGCCACGGCCGGCCAGGAGCAACTTGCGCCCGATCGACGGCATCCGCTCGTGGACCGTGACCGCGATGCCGGCACGCGCCAGAATCTCGGCCGACATCAATCCGGCGGGACCGGCGCCGATCACGGCGACCTGCGCGGGGACGGCTGGCACGGCGCGCACCCATCATTGTTGCAACATAATGCATGGCCACGTAGCTTCGGCGGCCGACGAAGCGATATCCGGTTCGCCGGAACACGCAACACGTCGAGTAGGGAGTGACGGGGACCCATGCTCGAGGAGACATCCGGGCGGCGGGCCTACAACGCGGCATCCGCGCTCATCGACGCCAACGTGGCGAGCGGCGGCGGCGACCGGATCGCCTTCATCGACCCGACGCGCACCTGTACGTATGGGGAGCTGCAGGCGCGCAGCTTCCAGCTCGCCCGAGCGTTGCGGGCCATGGGCCTGCGTCCGGAGAGCCGGATTGCGCTGCTGCTTCCCGATACGGTCGATTATCCGCTCGCATTTCTCGCTGCGGTTCGCGCCGGGCTCGTCGTGGTGCCGCTCAACACGTTCCTGCCCGCGGAGCGCCACGCCTACATGCTCGCCGACAGCCGCGCCAACGCGATCGTGGTCGCTGCCCCGCTCGCCACCGCCCTTCGACCGATCCTCGCGCGGTTGCCGCATCTGTCGTCCATCGTGCTCGTCGGCGGGGACGGCAGGGACAAGCGCACTTTCGCGCATCACGACGTCCATCTGCTCGATGAGCTGCTGGCCGGTCAGCCGGCGCAGCCGTTCACCGCACCGACGGTGTCCGATGAGGTTGCGTTCTGGCTCTACACGTCGGGCTCGACGGGCGATCCCAAGGGCGTCAAGCACGTGCACACCAGCCTGGCGGCAACCGCGCGGCTGTTCGGCCAGGGCGTCCTCGGCATCGGGCCGCACGACGTGGTGTTCTCCGCCGCGAAGCTGTTCTTCGCATACGGCCTGGGCAACTCCATGTCATTCCCCATGTCGGTCGGCGCCTGCGCCGTCCTGCTGCCCGACCGGCCGACGCCCGACGCGGTGCTCGAGATCATGCGCCGCTACCGCCCGACGATCTTCTGCGGCGTCCCGTCTTTCTATTCGTCGTTGCTCGCGCACAAGGGGCTTGCCCGCCGCATGGGCTCCGATCGGCTGCGGATCTGCGTTTCGGCCGGAGAGGCGCTGCCCGCCATGGTCGGCGAGCGTTTTCGCGCCGTCGTCGGGGTCGACATCATCGACGGCATCGGCTCGACCGAGATGCTGCAGACCTTCCTGAGCAACCGGCCTAACGACATCCGCCGTGGCTCTACCGGCAAGCCGGTTCCCGGATACGACGTCAAGATCGTCGACGAGGCCGGGCACCGGCTCGGCACCGGGGAGATCGGCGAGCTCGTCGTTCGCGGCCCGTCCAGCGGCGAGGGCTATTGGAATCAGCGGCACAAGAGCCAGCGCACCTTCGTCGGCGACTGGACCTACACGGGAGACAAGTTCTTCCGCGACGAGGACGGCTACTACCACTACTGCGGACGCACCGACGACATGTTCAAGGTCAGCGGCATGTGGGTCTCGCCCTTCGAGGTCGAGGCTGCGCTCGCCACCCACGAGGCGGTGCTGGAATCCAGCACCGCCTCGTGGGTGGCGAGCGCAGCCTCGA
>JBEKZK010000564.1:0-4020 GCA_049509935.1 Xanthobacteraceae bacterium
AACCAGAAGGCCGGCCTGCTCGATGCCGCGACCTGGCGCCGTCACCGCGCCGTGCTGATGACGGCGCGCGCGATGTCGCTCGAGGACACCAATCGCGACGCCGCCAAGAGCCTGGCGCTCGGCGCAATCAAGCTCGCGCCCGACCTGGTGCCGGCCGCGGCGCTGGCCGGCCGCCTGCTGGCGGACGCCGGCGAGGTCCGCAAGGCCGGCCGCATCATCGAGGCATCGTGGCGGCTCAATCCGCATCCCGAGTTCGCCGAGATCTTCGCTCATCTGCGGCTCGCCGACTCGGCGCGCGAGCGCCTCGCCCGCATCGAGCAGCTGGTGCGCCAGACCCCCGGCCACGTCGAGGGGCGGCTGGCGCTCGCCCGCGCGGCGATCGATGCCCGCGAGTTCGCCACCGCGCGCGCCGCCCTGGAGCCGCTGCTGGCCGAGCCGACCCAGCGCGTCGCCAGCCTGATGGCGGAGCTCGAGGAGGTCGAGCACGGCGACACCGGCCGCGCCCGCGAATGGATGGCGCGGGCGCTGCGCGCCACGCGCGACCCGGGCTGGACCGCCGACGGCTTCGTCTCCGACCGCTGGATGCCGGTGTCGCCGGTGACCGGCCGCATCGACGCGTTCCAATGGCGGGTGCCGGTCGCCGAGATCCCCGGCGCCACCCGGGTGATCGATCAGCTGCGCCAGGTCCGGCCGGCGCCGCAGGCCGTGCCGCAGCCGGTGGCCCAGCCGGTTGCTCCGCCGGCGATCGAGCCTCCGGCGGAGCCGCCGGCCCCCGAGCCCGCCAAGCTCGCAGCGCCCGAGCCCGCCCCGCCGCCGGCCGTCGAAAAGCCCGAAGCGGCCCCGGAGCCGCCGCCGGCTCCCGCCCCGCCCGCCGAGCCGCCGCCGTCGCCGCCGGTCGTCGCCGCCGCCCGGAAAAAAACGCCGATCATCCCGCTGGTGCCGGTCCCCGACGACCCCGGCCCCGAGGACGCCGCCGAGCCGGAAGGCCCGCCCGACCGCCGGCCCGACGGCGGTCGCTTCGGCTGGCTGTACCGCTAGCCGCGGGAGTTCGCGCTGCGGGGATGGCGTTGCTTGCGAATCCGGCCGGTGCGGACTATCAGTGCGCGGTCGCCGCAATAGCTCAGCTGGTAGAGCACATCATTCGTAATGATGGGGTCGGGGGTTCGAATCCCTCTTGCGGCACCAACAGTCGAACGCCTCGCATCCAGCACGGCTGCCCGCGGATTGCGCTGCCCTTCATCCGGGCTACCGCTTCGTGGTAACGCTCGGGTCTCGACCACCAACCCGGCGACGGTGCCTTGCGGTACGTATTCGACGCCTGCGTGCTGGACACGGATCGCCGCGAGCTGCGCCGCGACGACGCCATGGTGGCGGTCGAGCCGCAGGTGTTCGACCTCATCGCCTATCTGATCCGCAACCGCGACCGCGTCGTCGACCGCGACGACCTCCGGGCGGCGATCTGGAGTGGGCGGATCGTCTCGGAATCGACGCTCAACACCCGCATCAACGCGGCGCGCTCGGCGGTCGGCGACAGCGGTGACGAGCAGCGTCTGATCCGCACGCTGCCGCGCAAGGGCTTCCGCTTCGTCGGCGACGTGCGCGAGGACGACGCCGCGCTGCCGCAGCCCGACACGGCAGCCGACCGCGCGCCCGCCTCGGGTGCGGACCGCCAGGTGGCGGTGTGGCAGGCGGACGGTGACGTCACGCCGGCGCCGCAACCGGTGCCCGCGGAGCTGCTGGTCCCCTCCGGCGCGGTCCGCCAGGCATCGCGGGCGCGGCGGATTGCGCTCGCCGGTGCGGCGGTGACGGCCGCCGTTGTGCTGGCTCTCGTGCTCATCAATGCGCGGCCGCGCATCGATGCGATGCTCCACCCGCCGCAGCGGTTCGATGCCGACGCCATGCCCCTGATCGCCGTAGAGGGGCGGCGCGACCTCGCCGGCTACCCGGCGGAGCCGGACGAGAAGGCGATCGCGCTGTCCGCTCAAGGGTCGGCCAAGGCGGTGGGGGCGCCCGACCGCGACAGCGCCAAACAGGAGGCGCTCGAACGCTGCCGAATGCGCCCCAAGGCGGTGTGCCGGCTCTATGCGGTCGGAATGGACGTGGTGTGGAACAGCGGTCTCGTCCCGATGCCGGTCGCCACCGACGTCCGCCTCGACCCGCTGCCGGACCCGCCGGACCAGGCCGACTGGCAGCTGCTCGCTCCCAACCCAACGGGATCCATCATCGAGGAGTACAAGGCGGGGGCCCCCCACAAGGCCCTGGCGATCTCAGGTCGCGGCGTCTGGTACGTGTCGGGACGCGGCAACCGCGACGAAGTGGTGCGGTTGGCGCTCGAACGCTGCGGATATGCGTACCAGAGTCCCTGCCTCGTTGCGTTGGTCGACACGGCGGCAACGGTCGAGATTCCCAAATCCGGTCGCATCACGGGAGTCTTTCTTCCCGGAACCGACCCGTCCCTCGGCGAAGACAGATCCCGGGTCGCGCAGGTCTATGCGGGCCGCGCGTGGCGCGCCGTCGCGCGAGGCCGCGGCGGCAGCTGGCATCCGGTGGCCGGCGCACCTTCCGAGGCCGCGGCGATCGAGGCGAGCCTCCAGGACTGCGCCAAAGCCGATGCCGGATGCCGTGTCTTCGCGGTGGGGAACCTTCTGGTGGACGCGAACAAATGACTCGAGGCGCCGGCGAGCCCACAGGGCGCGAACGTCCTGTGGGCTCGCGTGGAGGCTGCGTCGGGATCGTCACGAGCGCGCCTCACTTCGCGGGGATCGGCTCGACCTCGGCGTCGCCGCTCCAGATCGGCCACGACAGCCGCCAGGATCTGCGCCGGGAAGACCTGCGCCGGGGGATCACCGGCGAGACCGGCGCGGCGGGCTCGAACGGCGCCGGCCGGTGGGCGAGCGCCAGGGACGACATGCCGAGCATGGCGAGCGGCCCGACGGGAAGGGTGTTGGTGTTGCGGCACATGGCGCGCTCCTTTCGGTTTCGACATCGTCCTTGCGACATCCATGTGTCGCGGCGAGCCGAAATCGGCGCTTGAGGCCGGCTTGAGCGTTGCGTGAGAGCGTCTTGATTCTGCTTCGGCCGGGGTGGCGCGGCCCTCCCTGCCCGGGCGGGCGGCTTGAACCGCGACCACTCGGCGGCGCACTAACAGCCGTCGCCGCTCGAGCAAGCGAGTGGCCCGATTCGGGAGACCGGCCATGCGGCTTCTGTCCGCGCGCAATGCCGTGCTGGTGGTATTGGCCATCACGGCGCTGATTTCGATGTCGGCGCTCGCCGCCGTGAACCGAACGACGGCCGAGATCCGCCCGGCGCCCATGGCGAACGATACGAGCTCGCCCGCCGCGCCGATGATCTGCGGCCGGCCGTTGATCGAGGCGGTCGGCGCCCGTATCCACGACGCCTATCTGAAGCGGCCGGCCGCCCGCTGCTGATCAAACGCAGCCCGGATGAATCCGGGGGCGGCCTGCCGGATGCGCGGCCTAAAATTCCGGGCATGACACGCCGGGTGAGACCGCCACACGATTCCATATTGTCGCGCACCTTGGCCTCCGGAGCATTCCCGGCAGAGGGGGCCCGCGACGGTCGCCGGGATCCCCGCCCCACCCGGGTGATCGAGCAGGTCCGCCTTGTTCCTTGGCGTGTCCGATAACCGATCGTGCAAAAATCTGTTGGTCAGGACATTTTTTCAAAAGTAACGCGCGAGTTTGAGCCTATTTTTCGTGGTGAAAACGCAACGGCAAGATCATGTCGAGCCAATTGGCGCAGAAAGGCGGTAGCCGGGCCACGCCGCGAGGACATGTGCGGGCGAGCAGCCGGAACTTCGTCCATCCCCACCAGCGCCGGCAGCTCACCGGCGTACGCCTGGCAAAGGACGCCTGATGCTTCTGCGCCACAACGCGCGACCGTCGGTATTCGCGCAGGTCGATCCGGCCTTTCGGGCGGATGTGCTCAAAGGTCTGGGTAGCAAACCGCGGGCAATCCCCGCGCGATGGCTTTACGACCGGCGCGGCTCGGAGCTCTTCG
>JBEKZK010000565.1:0-4018 GCA_049509935.1 Xanthobacteraceae bacterium
CCTGATGAAGCGTTCGCGATCCTGTGCGTCTCCTCGATAGAAGTGCTGCGCCATGTCCTGCCGATCAGCATCGGCATGCCGCTCGATGACTCGAGGATTTGGTGGAGTCCTTGGCAAAATTCGACTGATCACAATTCTGCTGAAATATCTTCTCGGCGCTTGCTGCTTGCCGCACAACCTGTTAGCGTATCCATGTGGTCTTTGACCCTCTCGTCGGATGCGGCTTCCGGGGCCGCGACCGTTCAACGTGCCTCAAAAGCGTGCGGTGACGCGCCCAAACGCGTTCCGCGCCGGTGTCGGTATTATTGGTCAGCGACGCGCTGCGGATCCGCCCGGCGTCCGGCCCCTGAGGCTCATGGCCTCATTCATTTCTTGGGCGGATCTCGGAGCGTTCATGGCAAGCCCCGTCTCACCCCAGGTCACCTATCCGGGCGTCTACATCCAGGAAGTCGCCAGCGGCAGCTCGACGATCACCGGCGTTGCAACGTCGATCACGGCGTTCGTCGGCCGCACGCTGATGGGCCCGATGGGGCCGACCGAGCCGCCGATGCACTGTTTCAGCTACGCTGAATTCGAGCGGCATTTCGGCGGGCGCTCGTACGACTATCCGCTGAGCTACGCGGTCGAGGATTTCTTCCAGAACGGCGGCAGCCACGCCGTGATCGTGCGCGTGACGGGGACCGATCCTCATTCGCCGTCGTCTCCGCCCGGGTCGAGCGGCGACGCAGCCGCCAAGGCCCGGGTGAGCATCCCAGCCGCGGGGCCGCTGAAGCTCGAAGCCGCCAGTGCCGGCGCGTGGGCAAACGACCGCCTCGCCGTGTCGGTGGACGCTTCCCCCTCCTCCTCGGGATCCCCTCCCGGTCCTCCGAGGTTGATCGACCAGGCGGCCGAGCGGTTCAAACGCTACGGCGTCGATCCCGACGATCTCTTCAATCTGACGCTGAAGTACACCAGGCCCGACGGCCAGGTCGTGACCGAAAGACACGTCAATCTGACAGTCAAGAACGCGCCGAACCGGATCGACCGAGTGCTGAAGGCAAATTCCAGACTCGCGGTGGTGGCGCTCGATCCCACCGATCCTGCCGCCACGCCGGTGCTCGGTGCGTCGAGTCCCGCCGCGACCACCGCATTGCCTTTCACGGGTGGCAGCGACGGTCCTCCGCTCACGACCAACAATTTCAAGGATCTCGTCGGCCACCCAGATGCCCACACCGGCATCTACGCCCTCGACAAGGTCGACCTGTTCAATCTGATGTGCATCCCGTGGGACGAGCGTGGTCAGGATGTTCCCTTGGAGATCTATCAGAAGGCGGCGGACTATTGCGTCAAGCGTCGCGCCATGCTCGTCGTCGATCCGCCCGTGGCATGGAGGCAGCATGCATTCAACGGCGATTTCGCCTCGATTCAACCAACCGACCTCGACATCAACGGTCTCCAGGCCCGCAACTGTGCGGTCTACTTTCCCAAGGTGATCAAGCCCGACGACGAGATGGGCGGAACGCCCGACGTCTTTCCGGCCTGCGGCATCATCGCCGGCGTCATGGCGACGACGGACGCCAGCCGCGGGGTGTGGAAGGCTCCGGCCGGAATCAACGCCGGGATCGCCGGCATCGTCGGCCTCGAGGGCAATATCACCGACGCCCAGAACGGCATGCTCAATCAGCTCGGCATCAATTGCCTGCGCAATTTCCCGGTGATCGGGCCTGTGGTCTGGGGCGCGCGGACGCTGCGCGGCGCCGATCTGCTGTCCGACGACTATAAATACGTCCCGGTGCGCCGGCTGACCCTGTTCATCGAGGAGAGCCTGTATCGCGGCACCCAGTTCGCGGTGTTCGAGCCGAACGACGAGACCCTGTGGTCGCACCTGCGGCTGACCATCGGCACGTTCATGGCGGATCTTGCGCGTCAGGGCGCCTTCTACGGCTATCAGGTCACCTGCGACAAGACGACGACCACGCCGGACGACATCGACCACGGCATCGTCAACGTACGTGTCGCCTTCGCGCCCGTGAAGCCCGCCGAATTCGTCGTGCTGTTCATTCAGCAGCTCGCCGGCCAGGCTGCGTCGTAAGGAGCTGCGTCCATGCCCGCACCGCAATTCAAGGCGAACAACGCCCGCTGGGATCCCTACAAGAACTATCGCTTCAAGGTGAAGTGGGACGGCCAGTACGTGGCGGGGGTCAGCAAGGTGAGCGTGCTCAAGCGCACCACCGAGGTGGTGAAGCACCGCAGGGGTGGCGATCCGAGCGCGATGCGCCTGTCGCCCGGCCAGTCGACCTACGATCCGGTCACGCTCGAGCAGGGCGTCACCCACGACGTCAGCTTCGAGCAATGGGCCAACAAGGTGTGGGACTATCACAACGCCACCGGCACCACCCCCGACGTCTCGCTGAAGGATTTCCGCAAGGACATCGTGATCGAGCTCTACAACGAAGCCGGCCAGAAGGTCCTGGCCTACAATGTCTATCGCTGCTGGGTCTCGGAGTTCCAGGCGCTCCCGGAGCTGGACGGCTCGGCCAACGCCATCGCGATCCAGACCCTCAAGCTGGAGAACGAGGGCTGGGAGCGCGACCTGAGCGTCACCGAGCCGATCGAGACCAGCTTCACCGATCCGTCGTAAGGCCATGCGAACGCCGTCGGCCGCCGATCTCGTCCGGGCATGGGAGCTCGGACGCGATGCTCCGGCGTGGCGCCGCGGCCTCCTGCTGCTGGCGCCGGCCTATCCGGACCGCACGTTTCGTGATCTCGCGGCGCTGACGATCGGCCGCCGCAACATATGCCTGTTCGCCCTGCGCGAGCGCCTGTTCGGGCCGCGGATCGCCGCCCGGGTGCGCTGCCCGGGATGCGGGCGGTATTCGGAGTTCGCCGCGGCGGCGCGCGACCTGTGTCCACGCCAGCCCGATGGCGACACCGTCGCCGCGATGGGGCCGCGGCGTTTCGTGCTCGACGTCGAAGGCCTGAGCCTCGCGTGCAGCTGCCCGACCAGCGAGGACCTCGCGAGAGTGGCCGGCGGCGATCACGCGTTCGGAGTCAGCGTCAATCAGCCCCTGGTCCGCCGCGCGATCGTGGCGGCGCGTCGGGGCGAGGCCGACGTGCCGCTCGCCTCGCTTCCCGACGTCGTGATCGGCGCAGTCGCCGACGCCGTGCTGGAGCACGATCCGCAGGCGGACTTGTTGATCGAGAACGATTGCCCGGATTGCGGCCGCAACTGGAGCGCACCGTTCGATGCGGCCGCGTTCGTTTGGACCGAGACCGCAAACCTCGCCCAGCGCCTGCTCAACGACGTGCATCTCCTCGCCAACGCCTATGGCTGGCCCGAGTCCAGCATCCTGGCGATGAGTGCCCGGCGCCGGCAGTTCTATGTCCAGAGGGCGGCCCAGTGAGCGACCGTCCGGACCCTCCACCAATCATCATCACCGACATCGAGCCGCTGGCCGGATCGCGTGCCGGCGAGGCCCGCGACCTCGCAGAGCCGTGGGCGGGCGAGCCGGATCAACCGTCCGCGGATCCTCTGGGCCCGATCGCCGACCTGACCTGGAACGCCGTGATGGGCGCGGAGCGGGACCGCGCCGCCGTGACCGGCTGGCGCGGCGACGCATGGGACGATGCCTGGTTCCGGGCTGGCGGCGAAACCTCTGCGGTCGCGCCGGGTCCCGCGGCGGATGGCGGTCCTTTCGGCGCGAGCGACGGCACCGGGGAGGCCCTGGCGCCGCATCCCGCGGACCCTGATGCGATCCCTGCAGGTGCCGCCCCACCCGCTACGGAAGCAGGCGATGCTGCCGCGGAAGATCCGGAACCCGTTTCCGCCGTCATGCCTGGCCTTGTGCCGGGCATCCACGTCTTCCCTGCAACAAGTGAAGGCGTGGATGGCCGGGACAAGCCCGGCCATGACGCGTCTGGTGATTCCGGGGTCGCGTCGGCGGCCTCAACGCCAATCGACGCCGAGCCTGTGCGAGCAGTCGCGACCGATCCGTCCTCCGGCCCCGGCCACGGATCGCACGGCCGCGCCGCTCGTGCA
>JBEKZK010000566.1:0-4017 GCA_049509935.1 Xanthobacteraceae bacterium
GCGTTGCCGCCCTGTCGATCCGTCGCTGCGGGGACGCGATGCGCCGTCGAGGTCATTGCGGTGACGACGCGTGCGCGGGCGCCCGCGGAGTCCGAGCAGAGCATGTTCAGCGGCGAGCGTGGAGACACTCTCGACTTTGCCCGTTTGGACGTCGCCATTCCGGCCAACCATGCGGTCGGGCGGATCGAGCGGAGCGACGGGCAGGCAGGAGATCCAAGCGCGGTCTTCGCGCTGGTCGGCGCGGACTATCTCGGTCGCACCGATGCGCTGCACGAGATCAGGGGCCAGTTGCAGTTGCGCGCCCCCGCGGACCGCGACATTCTGCTGTTCATCCACGGATACAACACGAATTTCGGCGAGGCGGTCGTCAGGATCGCGCAGCTGACGGACGACATGCCGTTTGCCGGGGTGCCGGTGCTGTTCAGCTGGCCGTCGCGGGCGCGATTGGCGGAATACATCTACGACCGCGACAGCGCCACCTACTCGCGCCAGTATCTGAGCGCCACCATCGAGGCGCTGGCGCGCGAGACCGGGGCGAGGCGGGTGCATGTCATCGCCCACAGCATGGGGAACTGGGCGCTGCTCGAAGCGCTGCGCGATCTGCGCGCGCGAACCGGCCTCACACTGAAGGGACACCTGGGCAACGTGGTCATGGCGGCGCCCGACGTCGACGTCGACGTCTTCCGCCAGGAGGCCCGGGCCATTCTCGGGCTGGCGGAAAGCCTGACGCTGCTGGCATCCTCCGAGGACAGGGCTCTCAGGGTGTCGGCGCGGCTGGCGGGAAACATTCCGCGCGCGGGCGAGCTGATCGACGGCAAGCCGATCCAGGTTCCCGGCATCATCGCGGTCGACTTGAGTGAGATCGAAGCCGGCTCGCCGGCGACCGCCCACGGCGGGTTCGCCAACCGGCCGCAGGTGGTCACCCGGATCGGCGCCCTGATGCAGCGCGACGACCTCGGCGACGGGGCGGCCTTCGGCGAGGCGTTGCTGCCGTGACGTGCCACGATGCGTGATGGTCGGATGACGGGCTCAGACGCTTGACGGCAGTGGACAGCTGTCCATTGTAGCAATCGACAGGACCGCGACCCGCACCGGAGGCCGTCACCATGAAGCTCGGCACGCTCGGCATCTGGGCCTCTCTCGACGGGATGACGGCGGCGGCCTCGCTCGACTTCGCCCGTCGGGTGGAGCGCTGGGGCTACGGCGCGCTGTGGATGCCGGAGAGCCGCGGACGCAACGTGCTGGTGCACGCGGCTTATCTGCTGGGCGGGACGACGACGCTGACGATCGCGCCCGGGATCGCCAACATCTATGCGCGCGACGCCATGGCGATGGCGAGCGCGCAACGCGGCCTCGCCGAGCAGTCGGGTGGCCGCTTCCTGCTCGGCGTCGGGGTGTCGCATGTGCCGATGGTCGCCGGGCTGCGCGGCCACGTCTACGGCAAGCCGGTCGCCACCATGCGCGGATATCTCGACGCCATGCGGGCGGCGCCCTACCTGGCGCCGGCGCCGCGCGAGCCGCCGCGCACCGTGGTGGCGGCGCTCGGTCCGCGCATGCTCGCGCTCGCCGCCGAGCTCGCCGACGGGGCGCACCCCTACAACACGACCCCCGCGCACACCGCCGAGGCGCGAAAAATCCTCGGGCCCGGCAAGCTGCTGTGCCCCGAGCAGATGGTGCTGCTGGAGACCGATCCGGCGCGGGCGCGCCGCGCCGCCCGGACGGCGCTCGCGCCCTACCTGGCGCTCGAGAACTACGTCAACAATTTCCGCCGCTCCGGGTTCGGCGACGACGATATGGCCGGCGGCGGCTCCGACCGGCTGATCGACGCAATCATCGTCTGGGGCGACGAGAAAGCGATCCGCGCCCGCATCCGCGAGCATCTGGACGCCGGCGCCGACCACGTCTGCATCCAGTCGATCCATCCGGACGGCTCGCGCCAGACTCTCGACGAGCGGATCTTCGGGCTGCTCGCGCCCGCCGCGTAGGGCGTAGGTTGGGCAAAGGCGCTCTTGCGCCGTGCCCACCGGCGGCCCCGATGGTGGGCACGCTGCGCTTTGCCCACCCTACGAGCCACTACCACCGGTAAAATGGGCTGCCGCCGCCGTAGCCGCCGAAGAGTGACGGCCCGTAGCTCGGAGCGCGCCCGTAGGAGCGCTGGTACACGCGGTCATACTGGCGGTCGTAGTACTGCGCCTCCGCCGGAGCGCGGTGACGCATCTTGATGCCCCCTTGCGGCTCGCCACTCATGAGGACGACGAAATCCGTGCCCTTGCCGGTCTCGCTGCTCATCGCTTCGTCGGAAATAATCAGCGCGGATCCGGGCGAGATGACCTCGGAGATGCGGTCGATGACGTCCTGCGGAATATCGATGCGGTCGAGCGCCGCCCTGGCCGTGGCGACATCGGACGACATCGCCTCCGCCCGGTAATCGTCGCCGCGGCGCGACCTGATCTCCGGGCCGCGCTGATGCCTCTCGGCCGTCCGGTCGAGCGAAACGGCGTCCCATCGCAACCCGGCCCCGCCGTTCGCGTAGTCGAGCACGGTGTAGACGTGCGTGCCGATGGGACGATCGGCGTCGCGGATGGTGACGGCGCTTTCCAGCACCGGCTGGAAGGCCTGCCGGACGTACAGGCGCTGGGTCTTCCGGCTGATGAAAACGGACACCGGCGACGTCATGCGCGTCGCCTCGCGGGCGGCGTCCGCAGCCGCGGCCTTCTCGGCCTCGGCCGCTCTCGCCTCGTCGCGCGCCTGCGCGGCAGCGTCCGCCTTCGGCTGCGCGTCCGCCTTGGCGGCGGCGAGCTGCGCCTCGGCGTCGGCGAGCCGTGCCTGCGCCTTGGCCTTTGCCTCCTCGGCCTGCTGGATCGCGGCCGGCGTGCTCGCGGTCTTCAATGCGTTCTCGGCGGCCGCGACCTGGGTTTCGGATCGGTACCTGGCGCCGTCCGCGGCGCGCAGGACCCGCATGGCGTCGATGCTCAGTCGTGCGGCGCTCGTCCTGGCCGCGTCCGCCCGGCGGGCCGCCTCGGCCGCCTGCGCCGACTTGGCGGCGGCGATCGACCGCCAGGTCGCCGGCATCTCCGGTGGTTTGGCCGCTGCCGGGGCATCTGCCTTCGGTGGAGCGACGCCGGGTGCAGCGTCGGCTGCCACGACGTCGGACGCTGCTTCGGCTCCGAGCAGCGCTGCGGCAGGCGTCGTCGCCGGCGCCTCGGCGCGCGCCGCCGTCCAGTGCGCGGTCTGGCTCTCCGCCAGCCGGTCCGCGGGCACCGGTTTCAGCTTGAAGAGCTTCGGATGGTCGATTGGCGCGGGGTCGACGTCTTCCGGCGCCACCAGCACCCGCATTCCAACGCTGGTGATATCGAACAGATGCTCGGCAAAATCGTACGGCATGCGGACGCAGCCGTGGGACGCCGCGTAGCCGGGCAGGGGCCCGCCATGGAGCGCGATGCCCGACCAGGTGATGCGTTGCATGTGCGGCATAGAGGCATCATCGTAGAGGTTGGAGTAGTGCTCCGCCTCTTTTTGAATGACGCTGTAGATGCCGGCGGGCGTCTCGCGACCGGATTGGCCGCTGGAGACCGGTGCGCGCAGAATCCACCCGTCCGCATCGTAGATCGTGACCCGCTGACTGGCGAGCGAGATGATCGCCATGAGCGGCGTCCCGGCGGGGCGGGACGCCACCGCCTCGACCCGCTTGGGCTCGTGGCGACGCACGGCGCCAGCGGGATCGGCCGCGCCGGTCACCAGCAGCGCCACCAGCGCGATGCCCCCGTGCCCGACGAATCGCCAAGCCGGCGGGCCCTTCTCGCGGGAGCCACGGGACATTACGCGCGCCGCCTCATGCATGTCAGATACCGCCGCTGAGTTGGCCCGCCGTCATCCGCCGCCTATTCGTGAAACCATAGCCGAGCCCCGATTACTTCCGCCTTAAGACTTCGCCGATTCCAGGGCAGCCGATATCAATACCTCGATATCCGCGATGGTTCCACGCCCGGCGAAATACCGGCCGGGATTATTGCTTGC
>JBEKZK010000567.1:0-4007 GCA_049509935.1 Xanthobacteraceae bacterium
CCTCGACCCGGGAAGCGCTCTAAATTCCTTTATTGCGCATGTCCTTGATCGGCGAACCGGTTCCACTTCGCCGGGACATGCCGTACCCGAACATCGAACGCAAAGATGATGAGGCCAGTCTTGTCCACTCCCCTGCGTGGCGTCATGCCGATCGCGCCGACCCCGTTCACCGCCAGCGGCGATCTCGACCTGCCGGGTCAGCGTCGCGTGCTCGACTGCATGGTCGACCAGGGTGTCGACGCCATCTGCATCCTGGCGAACTATTCGGAACAGTTCGTGCTGACCGACGCCGAGCGTGACCAGCTCATCGATCTGAGCCTCGCCCACGTCGCCGGCCGGGTGCCGGTGATCGTCACCTGCAGCCACTTCAGCACGGCAATTGCCGCCGAGCGCGGCCGCAAGGCGGCACGCGCCGGCGCCGCCATGCTGATGCTGATGCCGCCCTATCACGGCACCGCGCTGCGGGCGGATGAACCCCGCATGCTCGAGCATTTCGAGCGCGTCGCCGAGGCCGCCGGTGTTCCGATCATGGTGCAGGACGCGCCGCTCAGCGGCGTCACGCTCGGCGTCCCGTTCCTCGCGCGCCTCGCCCGCGAGGTGCCCGGCGTCGAGTATTTCAAGATCGAGGTTCCGGGGACCGCCGCGAAGCTGCGCAGCCTGATCGCGGCCGCCGGCGGCGCCGTCGCCGGGCCGTTCGATGGCGAGGAGTCCATCACCCTGATGGCCGACCTCGACGCCGGCGCCACCGGCACCATGCCGAGCGCGATGCTGCCGGATCTGATCAAGCCGGTGGTCGATCTGCACCGCGCCGGACGGCGCCACGAAGCGGCCGCGGCCTACGCCAGAATCCTGCCGCTGATCAATTTCGAGAACCGCCAGTGCGGACTACGCGCCACCAAGACCGTCATGATGGCGGGCCGGGTGATCGGATGCGACGCCGTCCGCCATCCGCAGGAGCCGTTGCATCCCGCCACCCGGGCGGGGCTGCTCGAGCTCGCCGGCGAGGTCAATCCGCTGGCGCTGAGGTGGGGAACGTAGGGTGGGCCTAAAGGGCGAACGCCCGTCTTCGCGGGCTATCGCGCAGCGTGCCCACCCTCAGGCCCCGCCGGTGGGCACGGCGCAATAGCGCGCCTTTGCCCACCCTACGCTTCTGGCGTCGAGCCAGGGAGCCTGACCGGGGCGAGCGCCGGAACGAGCCCATCGCGCTGCTTCTTGCCCTCCTCGAAGCCGTGCATGCCGGCCGCCCACTGCAACCCGATGATCGCCCCCTTGACGGGCTGCAACAGGCCGATCGTCAGGCCGAGGATCAGCGGAAGCCACAGCAACGCGTGGACCCACAGGGGCGGGGCAAACTCCATCTCGACCGCGAGCACCAGCGGGACGACCAGATGGCCGACGATGAGGATCACCACGTACGCCGGAAAATCATCGGCGCGGTGATGGTGCAGCGGCTCCCCGCATGCGGCGCAGTGGTCGTTGACCTTGAGAAAAGCGCCGAACAGCCTCCCTTCGCCGCAACTCGGACAGCGGCCCCTAAGACCGCGGAAGAACGGCTGCATCGCGGATCGGGACGGTCCGGTGGCCATCGATGGGGGAATCCATTGGAAACGTCGCACTGATATGGCCGCCGAGGACGCCGATTTCAATCGCCGGTCCGTCAAAGGACGCAAGCATCACGTGGCGGCGGACAAATTGCGGTCGCAAATTCCGTGTTCTACGTCGCGGACTCGTGGGCAGGTTGCGGCCTGCCGCGTCCAACGAAAGGCCAGAGCCATGCTTCGATCGGTCCCCTGCGGTCGCGTTCTCCCGAGCTCATCGTTGCGGACGCGGCTGCGGCGCGCAGTCGCGCCGGCCGCGATCCTCGCAAGCCTGGCGTTCGCAGCTCAGGGCTCCGAGCTGCCGCTCGCGCGCGTCGTGCTGTCGAGCGCGGGTCTTGCACAGTTCACCCATGCGGGGCCGGTTACCGCCGGCTCCGCCGTCGATCTTGCGGTGCGGCTCGACCAGGTCGACGACATCCTGAAGAGTCTCGCCGTCTTCGACCGCCAGGGCTCGGTCGGAGCCGTCAGCCTGCCCGGCAAGGCGCCGCTCGAGGAGCTGTTTCGCGACCTGCCGTTCGGGCCCGACGCGCTGAATTCGCCGACCGCGCTGCTCAACGCGCTGGTCGGCAGCGACGTGGAGATCGCCGGCCAGGTCACCGCCAAGGGCCGCGTGTTCCGCGTCGAGAACGAGGAGGTCGCGCTGCCCAACAACGGCGGCACCACGACACGGCATCGCCTGACCTTGATGACCGACCGCGGTCTCGTCCAGGCGCTGCTCGAGGAGGTGACGGCGCTCCGCTTCACCGATCCCCAGGCCCAGGCGCAGATCGATCGGGCGCTCGCCGGCCTCAGCGAGAATCGCGCCAAGGACCGGCGCCAGCTGTCGATCGGCTTTCTCGGCGAGGGCACCCGCAACGTCGCCATCAGCTACGTGGTGGCGGCGCCGGTGTGGAAGACCAGCTACCGCCTGGTGCTGCCGCGCGAGGGCGGCAAAGCGCGCCTGCAGGGCTGGGCGGTGGTGGAGAACCTGACCGGCGGCGACTGGACCGACGTCGACCTGGTGCTGGTATCGGGAAATCCGGTGGCCTTGCGCCAGCCGCTGTACACGGCGTTCTTCGCCGACCGGATCGAGATCCCGGTGACCACCACGGCCCAGCTTCTTCCCCGCAAGGACGACGCCGACGAGCAGGTGCCGAAGTCGCACGCCCGCGCCGACCAGGCTTCCTCGACGCGGATGCTGGCGCTGTCGGAGAGCCCCCCGGCGGCGAAGCTCGCTCCGGCGCCGGTAATGGTGCAGGGAGTGGTCGCCGCAGCAGCCCCGCCCCCGGGAGCCGCCCCCGGGACCCTCGGCGGCGCCGCGGCGGCGGCCGAAGCCGAGGAGGCGTCGACCCAGCTGCTCTACCGGTTCCCGGCGAAGATCTCCCTGGCGACCGGCCACACCATGATGGTGCCCTTCCTCGATCGCGAGGTAATGGCGACCCGCACCTTCCTGTACCAGCCGGAGACCTCGGCGCGCCGGCCGCTCGCCGCGGTGCGGCTGCGCAACGACGGCGACAGCGGCCTGCCTGCCGGCATCGTCACCGCCTACGAGACTTCCGCCGACGGCAGCACCAATTTCGTCGGCGACGCCCAGCTTCCGCTGGTGCCCAAGGGAAGCCTCAAGCTCGTCACCTTCGCGCTCGATACCCGGAGCGACATCCGCCGCGACGACAAGGGCGTGGTGCGCGCCACCCTCGGCAAGGCCGTCAACGGCACGCTGACCGTGACCACGCGCTCGCGGCATACCGTCAACTACGAGATCACGGCGCCGGCCGACGAGGATCGCGAGATCATCATCGAGGAGGCGCGCGGCGAAGGCTGGGCGCCGGCGAGCGATTCCCGGCCGGTCGAAACGACGCCGACCCGGTTCCGCACCACCGTGGCGGCGCCCAAGGGCCAGACCACCAAGGCGGCCTTGGTCCTCGAGCGGGTCGACAGCCAGACGGTGGCGCTCACCACGCTGGCGCCCGAGGACATCTTGGCCCGGATCCGCGGCCTGCAGAACGAGAGCGCGGCGCTCAAGGACACGATCGCCAGGCTCGGCGCGATCGTCAACGACATCAACAAGGCGCGTGCCCAGCGCGGTCAGCTCGACGCCGAGAGCAAGAAGATCGCCGACGACCAGGAGCGCATCCGCCGCAATCTGCAGTCGGTCGGCCAGGGCTCCGATCTCGGCCGCCGCTATCTCGACAGTCTCAAGTCCCAGGAGGATCGCCTCGCCGAGATCGCCCGCATCGGCGTCACGCTGGAGGCCGATATCGCGGCCAAGCGTCAGGCCGCCGAGGACGTCGCCCGCCAGCTCACGCTGTAGGCCTAGTGCACCGATTCCGAAGTTCGCATCACTTGGCGACATGCTCTGGTGCGAACTTCGGAATCCAGAGGTGCACTAGCAAGTCTATGATTCTAGTGCGGCTTTTAGGATTTGAAGTT
>JBEKZK010000568.1:0-4006 GCA_049509935.1 Xanthobacteraceae bacterium
TGGTGTCGAGGTTGGGGCCAGGGTGGTAGCAGAAATAGCGCACCAGATCCTGCTGCCGCTGGCCTTCGTAGTGGCGGTGCCACCCGGTATGCAGGATCAGGATGTCGCCGTCGCGGATGTCGGCGCCGCTCGATATGATCATCTCCGGGGTGATGACCGACCAGTCGGTCACCTTGGCGGACAGGTCGACCACGACGCCGCGATTGAACAGGTAATCGAGCGGCAGCGAGGCCATGTCGCCCTTGCGCCCGTCGGTCGCGTGCATGGCGCCGTCGAAATGAGTGCCGACGTGAAGCGCGGTTTCGATGCGCTGGGCGACGATGCGCTGGGTCTGCAGGTTCTGCGCATAGTACATCTTGTTGCCGGCATACCCGACCCAGCCCGGCGTATGAACGTTCATGACGTGGGACAAGTCGACGATTTTCATGGGTCGGCTCCCGAGCTCACCCGTCCTTGCGCGTGATAGCATCACGGACGTCGTGGCGACAGGACGCTCGCGACCTCGAGCCCGTGGCGCAGAGCCACGCGCGGCTGCCACAACCCCAACCTCTTCGCCAGACGCTGCAACTGCGCTCCGACGCCGCGACGCACCAGTGCCTTGCGGTCGTCCTCGACCTTGTCGGTCAGGAAGCGGCGGATGACCGGCGCGACCTCGCTGGCTCGCGTGATCAGAAAGAGATGCCCGTCCTCGATGGTGACCAGCGTCGATCGCCGGATGAGGTGCGCCAGCATCTGCGCATTGGCAATGGGCACGATCGGATCGTCGGTGCCGGCCAGGATCAGGGTCGGCTGGCGCAGGCGGTGCAGCCACGGCAGGCTGGTCCATCCCCACAGCGCGGCGAGCTGATAGAGGTACCCGAACCCCTGCGGTGGCTGCAGCCGCCGCACGTGGTGGTCGACCAGGTCCGGCCGGTCGCGCAGCGAGCCGCCGTAGATCTTCGGCGCGATGCGCTTGAAATGCTCGGGGTCCGAATAGCGCCGCGAGTTCGCCAGCTGACTGACCACCGGGAGGCCGCCCGGCAGCATGATCGAGCCCGACGACGTCGCGGCGAGGATCAGGCGGCGACAGCGCTCTGGATTGGCGTAGGCGTATTGCTGCGCCAGCATGCCGCCCCACGACAGGCCGAGCACGTCGACCTGGCCCGCATAGCCCAGTGTCGTCAGCAGGCGATCGGTCAGTCGCACCAGCCGCGAATACCTGTAGGGAACGGCCGGCGCCGGCGAGCCGCCGATCCCGGGGACATCGAAGGCGACGACCTCGATGCCGTCGAGTGCGGCCACGAACGGCTCGAGCATTTCCAGATTGGCGCCGATGCCGTTGAACACCACGAGCGGTGGCGATGCGCTGTTGCCGCGGCGGATGCCGACGCGCAATGCCTGGTCGCCGACGTCGACCATCCGGATGTCGGTGAAGACGCGGGCCGGCTCGTCCGGCGTATCGGCCGGTTGCCGCCGCAGCAGTGATTTGGCTCCAAAGACGTTGAGTTGTGCCAGCATGGCAAATCACCTCCTGGCCGGGCAGCTGCTGCCCAGCCTTCAGCTCGTTGCGCCGGCGCTTGCCGACTCAGGGGTTGGATATGGCGGCCGGATGCTGCATCGCAATATGAAATATTGCAACGCACAAATGTTCGTGAGGTCCCGGAACAATTCCAGGATTTCGTCCGCTACTCGGGGAGCGGGATGAACTCGCTTTCGCCCGGCACCGGCGAAAACCGGCCGGCCTTCCACTCGGCCTTGGCGGTCTCGATGCGGTCGCGGCGCGAGGAGACGAAGTTCCACCAGATGTGGCGCGGACCGTCCATGCTGGCGCCGCCGAGCACAATCAGGCGCACCTCGCCGACCGCCGCCACGGTCAGACGATCGCCGGGCCGGAAGACCAGGAGCTGCGGCGCCGCGAACCGGTCGCCCTGAATGTCGACCTCGCCCGACACCAGATACACCGCCCGCTCCTCGTGATCGGCATCGAGCGGCAGGCGGGCGCCGGCCTCGAGCCGCACGTCGGCAAAGACCGTATCGCTCAGCATCTCCACCGGCGACCGCGCGCCATAGAGCGAGCCCATGGCCACGCGGACCGTCTTGCCGTCACCGGACATCGGCGCAAAGTCCTGCGCGCCATGATGCGCGAAGCTCGGTTCGCGCTCCTCCTGGGCGGCCGGCAGCGCCACCCAGCACTGCAGCCCGTGCAGATGATCACCGGCCGCGCGCCGTTCCGCCGCGGTGCGCTCCGAATGCGCGATGCCGCGCCCTGCGATCATGAAATTGACCTCGCCGGGCCGGATCGCCACCGCGCTGCCGAGGCTGTCGCGATGAAAGACCTCGCCGTCGAACAGGTAGGTGAGCGTCGCCAGCCCGATATGCGGATGGGGCCGCACGTCGAGCCCGGTGCCGGATCGGAACTCCGCCGGCCCGAAATGATCGAAGAAGATGAACGGCCCGACCATCCGGCTGCGCGCCGATGGCAGTGCGCGGCGAACCGCAAGGCCGCCGATGTCCGCCGTGCGCGGCACGATGATCTGCGCGATCGCGTCGCACTGCGGAGCATTGCCGGGCACCGGGTCGTCGGCCGGAAAGAAGCTCATGTGACCTCCTGATGACGGGCGGGCCCCACGGACGGGAGATATCCGGTCCCATTCAGGCGGGCGCGGGCTGGGCGCTGCGCCGCGATGCCTCGACGCCGTCCCGGGCCTTGGCGCGCGCCGGCTTCAGCACGAAATCGTAATGTCCGCGGTAGAACGGCACCTGCATCCCGAATGCCTCGGCCTGTTCCCGCGATTCGCACCTGGCGAAGTCGACGATCAGCGACTCCTTCACGCCGAACACCGCGTCGGAATCGAGGTACGGGTCGCCCTTGGTGAACAGGTGGGTGACCAGCGTCTCGTAGCCGCTGGCCGAGATCAGGGTGTGCAGATGGCCGGGGCGCATCGGGTGACGGCCGGTCGCCTGCAGCAGTTCGCCCACCGGCCCGTCATTGGGCACCGGATAGCTCACCGGACGCACGCATTTGAGCCAGAACTTTCCCTGCGCGTCGGTGCGGAAGCGGCCGCGCAGGTTGGTGCCATCGGCCTTCTGCACGTCGTAGAAGCCGTCGCCGTCGCCCTCCCAGACGTCGAGCACCGCGCCGGCGATCGGCGTGCCGTCGGGCGCCGATACGCTTCCGGTGACGACGCACGGGTCGCCCGGCGTGCCGGGCTTGGCGATGCTGGCGCCGAGCGGCAGATCGGGCGCGCCCTCGACGAAGAACGGACCGAGCACCGTCGATTCCGTCAGATTGGCCTCGTGGCCGTAGTTGATGAAGTCGACCAGCATCGACACGCCGAGCGTGTCCGACATCAGGATGAATTCGTGGCGCTTGTCGTCGCACCAGTGCCCGACCTCGGCGAGAAACTTGATGCCGGTGAGCCATTCCGCCTGGGTCGGGCGCACCTCGCGCACGAAGGCGTGCAGATGCTTCACAAAGCTCTGCATTACTTCCTTGAGACGCGGGTTCGAGGTCCCCTCGAGCCGGCGCAGGACCTCGGCCGTAAGGGTCTCCTCGTTGAAATTCTGGATGCCCATGATGATCTCCCTGTTGTCGCGGCGACGGCGCGATCCGGAGCATCTCATCCGTCGAACAGCGCGCCGCGCCAGGATGTTTCGGTGGACATCCTAGAACGTGCGGCACATTTCGACAAATCCCGCCGCCACCGGCGGGGCTGCGCTTTAGGGGATGCAAATTCCTCCTCGCCGCGGTTTAATGCCGGCAACGGCGCCGGCGAGCGCCGCCGGCAGGGCAGGAAACGACATGCGACAGTGGGCTCGGGGCGCGGCCGCGGCGCTCGGCATCGTGGCGGGATGCACCACGGCGCTGGCCGACGACGCAGCGGTCAGGATCGGCGTGCTCAACGACATGTCGTCGGTCTATTCCGACGCCGCCGGACGGGGCGCGGTCGAGGCCGCCATCATGGCGGCGGAGGATGCCGGCCTGGTGCTCGGCCGCAAGGTCGAGGTGGTCTTCGCCGATCATCAG
>JBEKZK010000569.1:0-5064 GCA_049509935.1 Xanthobacteraceae bacterium
GCGCTCGCCGCGACCTTCAAGGCCAATCTTCGGCTGTTCACGCTGGTCACCAACACGCTCGCCAAGGACAAGGAAATCTCCGACCGCTGGCGCGGCTTTGCCGATGTGGCGAGCTCTCGCCATCTGTCCAACCGGGTCGAGCCGGAGGTCGTCGATGCCCTGGTGGCTGCGGTGCGGGCGGCTTTTCCGGCGCTGTCGCACCGGTACTACGCCTTGAAGGCGCGGTGGTTCGGCAAGACCCGGCTGCCGCACTGGGACCGCAACGCTCCGCTGCCGATGGTCCCGACCCGGACGATCGGCTGGAGCGAGGCGACCGATACCGTGCTGGCAGCCTACGGAGGCTTCTCGCCGAGGATGGCGGCGGTGGCCGAGCAGTTCTTCGCCAACAAATGGATCGACGCGCCGGTGCGCCCCGGCAAGGCGCCCGGCGCCTTCGCGCATCCGACGGTGCCGTCGGCCCACCCCTACATCCTGCTCAACTATCAGGGCAAGCCGCGCGACGTGATGACGCTCGCCCACGAGCTCGGCCATGGGGTGCATCAGGTGCTGGCGGCGCCCAACGGGGCCCTGATGGCGCCGACTCCCCTGACCCTCGCCGAGACCGCGAGCGTGTTCGGCGAGATGCTGACCTTCAAGGCGCTGCTCGCACGCACGACGGATCCGGCCGAGCGTCAGGCAATGCTCGCCGCCAAGGTCGAGGACATGATCAACACGGTGGTGCGCCAGATCGCGTTCTACACGTTCGAGCGCAAGGTCCACATCGAGCGGCGCGACGGCGAGCTCACCTCCGACCGCATCGGCGAGATCTGGCTCGAGGTGCAGTCCGAGAGCCTCGGCCCGGCGATCGCGCTCGAGGCCGGCTACGAGACCTTCTGGACCTACATCCCGCACTTCATCCACTCGCCGTTCTACGTCTACGCCTATGCGTTCGGCGACTGCCTGGTGAACTCGCTCTACGCGGTCTACGAGCAGGCGACGGCGGGATTTGCCGAGCGCTATCTGGCGATGCTGGCGGCCGGCGGCACCAGGCATCACGCCGAGCTGCTAAAACCGTTCGGGCTGGACGCGCGCGATCCGCCTGTCGGTGATCGGCCGATTGATCGACGAGCTCGAGGCGCTGGAAGAGCGAAAATAGTCTCGCTCGGGCCGGACTTGCGGTGGGATCGATACCCTTGGCGAGGCCTCGGCGACGGCTGTTCAGGCAGCGTGGATCGTGTTATACGTTTCGTATAACAGCGCTGTGGAGGCTTCCATGAAGCTCGAAGTCAAGAGAATCGGCAATTCGACCGGGCTGATCCTTCCGAAGGAGCTGCTGGCGCGGCTGCGGTTGGACAAGGGCGATTGGGTCTATGTGACCGAGCTATCCGATCGAAGCCTGAAAATTGCGCCTTACGACCCCGACCACGAGACGGCGATGGAGGTCGCTCGCGAGGTCATGAAGGAGTATCAGGACACCTTCAAGGCGTTGGCCAAGTGAGCGAGCCGCGCTGGCTCACCGTCGAATTGATCAAGGACATGCACGCAGAGCAATTGGCGCTCTTCGGCGGCCCGCCGGGGCTCCGGGACCAGGGAGCGCTCGAATCTGCGCTCGGCCGGCCGATCAACCGGTGGCACTACGGCTCGGAGGATCTCACTGGTCTGGCGGCCGCCTATGCGTTCGGGCTCGCGCGCAATCACGCGTTTGTCGACGGCAACAAGCGCATCGCGTTCGCCGCCATGATGGTGTTCTTGCGACTGAATGGCATTCGCTTCGCGCCGCCGCCGCCTGAAGCCACCGCCATCATGATTGCTCTCGCCGCCGGCGAGATCGACGAGGAAGGGCTGGCGCGCTGGATCGCCGACAATATTCCGACGCCCTGACCGGGTGTGATGGTGCGACGTCTGGCTTTCCATCGCACGCAGCCTATGTGTGGTATCCCGACCACGGACCCGCAATGACCGATCGCGAAGCCAACCGATTCTCCGCGCGCGCCAGCCGGTACGCCCGCGTTGGCGCCAACGTGGGTGGCGTGGCGGCCCGAATTGCCGGCGCCCGGTTTCTCGGGCTCGGGCTCGACCGGAGCCGCAACGCTACGGAGCTTGCAGCGGCGCTCGGCGGCCTGAAGGGCCCGATCATGAAGGTCGCCCAGCTGATGGCGACGATCCCCGATGCGCTGCCGCCCGAATACGTGAGCGAGCTGCAGAAGCTGCAGAGCGAAGCCCCGCCCATGGGCTGGGCCTTCGTCAAGCGCCGGATGACGGCGGAGCTCGGCGTCGGCTGGCAGGGACGGTTCTCGAGCTTCGAGCACCATCCGGCAGCCGCGGCGTCGCTCGGCCAGGTGCATCGCGCTGCAGCGCTGTCCGGCGCCGCTGTGGCCTGCAAGCTGCAATACGCAGATATGCAATCCGCAGTCGAAGCGGACCTCGTCCAGCTGGAATGGCTGTTTTCCATCCACCGGCGCATGGATCCGGTGATCGATACCACCGAGATCGCCAAGGAGATCAGCGAGCGCGTCCGCGAGGAGCTGGACTATCGCCGCGAGGCCAAGCATGTCGCGCTCTACCGCGACATGCTGGCCGACGTGCCGGCGATCCGTGTCCCCGGCGTCTGGCCGGACCTGTCGACCGGCCGGCTGCTCACCCTCGACTGGCTCGACGGCGACCGGCTGCTCGTCCACAAGGACGACGACATCGAGGCGCGCAATCGCATCGCCACCGCCATGTTCACCGCATGGTGGTTTCCGTTCAGCCGCTTTGGTGTGATCCACGGCGATCCGCATCTCGGCAACTACACGGTCTTTGCCGAGGATGGCGCGGCGCAGGGCATCAATCTGCTCGACTACGGCTGCATCCGCATCTTTCCGCCGCGCTTCGTCGGCGGCGTCGCCGATCTGTATCGCGGGCTGCTGCACGGCAACGACGATCTCGTCGTGCACGCCTACGAGACCTGGGGATTCCGCAACCTCAGTCGCGAGCTGATCGACACGCTCAACATCTGGGCTCGGTTCATCTACGCGCCGTTGATCGACGACCGGGTCCGCACCATCGCGGACGGCGTCAAGCCCGGAGAGTATGGCCGCCGCGAAGCCTTCGAGGTTCACCGCGCCCTGAAGCGCAAGGGGCCGGTGACCATCCCGCGCGAGTTCGTGTTCATGGATCGCGCCGCGATCGGGCTCGGCGCCGTCTTTCTGCATCTCGGTGCGGAGCTCAATTTCCATCGCCTGTTCGACGAGGCGATCGAGAACTTTTCGCTCGAGCGGGTCGCGGCGCGGCAGGCGGCGGCGCTGGCGAAGGTCGGGCTCGCCGCAACGGCGTGACGCCGTTGCTCTTCTGGCGCAATTGCGGTAAGCCCCGCCGCGTATTTTCTCGCAACAGGGGTTGAGAACGATGGCCGACCACGCCGAGGTCGAGTACGCAACCGCCGCCGGCAATGACTACGAGGCGCACGAGAGCTCCTACCGGAGCTTCGTGATGCTCACGAAGTGGGCGGTGATCTTCCTGGTCATTCTTCTGGCCCTGATGGCCATCTTCCTCACCTGACGTCCGCCCGGCCACCGCGCGATCGACGCCCGCGCGTGGGAAGCCGCTGCGATCCGCCAGACCGCTTTCCGACGAGGCCGTGGGCGGAAAGCGCTCCAGCTTGGATGTTTGTCGCTTCCCCGTCGGAAAACCGGTGTCCACTTTTCCCGGAAATGCACAGAGCGCTTTCCGATAAGCTTGACCATAAATCTCGCCGGCCGTGAGGAAAGCGCTCCAGGTTCGATGTTTGTCGCATTTCCTGTCGGAAAACCGGTGTCCACTTTTCCGGGAAATGCTTTAATGCCCGGGCGGGTCGTCGTCGGAGGGTCCCCATGAAGATCGCAATCCCAGCCGAGATCGATGGTGAGCCGCGCGTCGCCGCGACCCCGGAAACCGTCAAGAAGATGCTGAGCCTCGGTGCCGCGGTGGCGGTCCAGGCGGGCGCCGGAACGGCGTCGGGGATTCCAGACGCCGACTACCAGGCGGCCGGAGCCGGCATCGCGGCGAGCGCCCGCGATGCGGTCGGCGACGCCGACGTGGTGATCAAGGTGCGGCGGCCGACCGAGGCCGAGCTGGCCGACTACCGCCGCGGGGCCCTGGTCATCGCCATCATGGATCCGTTCGGCAACGACGCGGCGCTGACCGCCATGGCGCATGCCGGCATCTCCGCCTTCGCGATGGAGCTGATGCCGCGGATCACCCGGGCCCAGGTGATGGACGTGCTGTCGTCTCAAGCCAATCTCGCAGGCTACCGCGCCGTGATCGACGCCGCCGCCGAGTACGGTCGCGCCCTGCCGATGATGATGACGGCGGCCGGGACGGTGCCGGCCGCGCGGGTGTTCGTGATGGGAGCCGGCGTCGCCGGCCTGCAGGCGATCGCGACGGCGCGGCGCCTGGGAGCGGTGGTGACCGCCACCGACGTGCGCCCGGCCGCCAAGGAGCAGGTCGAGAGCCTGGGCGCGAAATTCATCGCCGTCGAGGACGACGAGTTCCGTCAGGCCGAGACCGCCGCCGGCTACGCCAAGGAAATGTCCAAGGAGTACCAGGCCAAGCAGGCGGCGCTCGTCGCCGACCACATCAGGAAGCAGGATATCGTGATCACCACGGCGCTGATCCCGGGGCGTCCGGCCCCGCGGCTGATCTCCGCCGAGATGGTGTCCTCGATGAAGCCGGGCTCGGTCATCGTCGATCTGGCGGTGGAGCGCGGGGGCAACGTCGAAGGCGCCAGGCCCGGCGAGGTCGCGGTCGTCGGCGGCGTGAAGATCGTCGGCCATCTCAACATGGCGGGCCGCATCGCCGCCACCGCCTCCAGCCTCTACGCCAAGAACGTCTACGCGTTTCTCGAAACTCTGGTCGACAAGAACACCAAGGCGCTCGCCGTCAAATGGGACGACGAGATCGTCAAGGCGACGGCGCTGACCCGCGACGGCGCCGTGGTGCATCCCGGCTTCCTGCCGAAGACCGCAGCGTGAGGAGATCGACATGGCGACGATGACGCCACAGGACGCCGTGGAACGTGCCCAGGCCGCCGCCGAGGTGGCGCGCCAGGCCGCGGACGCGGCCCAG
>JBEKZK010000057.1:0-12078 GCA_049509935.1 Xanthobacteraceae bacterium
GATGGAGGATTACCTTGCCGCCGTGGTGCGGACCAACCGGGCCATTGCCGAGGCGGCGCGCGGCAAGTCCGACATGTCGTGCGCGCAGGCGCTGCCGCGGGATCTCGGCGAGTGGCGGTCGAGCGTCGAGTTCCTGCTCGGCCCGTTCGGTTGCGGCAAGGGTCTCGATGAAGTCTCGGTGTACGACTTCGCGCGGTCGGCCGAACGCGACGTCGATGCGTTCTGCCGACAGGGGTTCGGCGCCCTGGTCGCCAAACTCGCCGAGGGGCTGCCGGTGCAGCTGTCGACCGTGGCGAAACTCGTGGAGGTGACCCGGCGCTCGGTGGAGGTCGAGACCAGCAGGGGCCGGCTGACTGCCGGTGCCGTGATCATCACGGCGTCGGCCGGCGTGCTGGCGGCCGGAAAGATCAAATTCGATCCCGATCTGCCCAAGCGCCAGGTCGAGGCGATCGGCAGGCTCACGCTCGGCAGCTATGACCATGTGGCGATCGAGCTCGCCGGCAATCCGCTCGATCTGCAGAGCGACGACCTCGTGTTCGAGAAGGCGGCGGGCCAGCACACCGCTGCGTTGCTGGCGAACACCTCCGGCTCGACGCTGTGCGTCGTCGAGGTTGCCGGACCGTTCGGCAAGAGCCTGGCAGCGCAGGGTGACGCCGCCATGGTGACGTTTGCCACCGACTGGGTCGCCGACCTCTACGGCGCCGGCATCAAGAAGTCGATCAGACGCACGCACGCGACGCAATGGAGCAAGGATCCGTGGGCGCTCGGTGCGTTCTCGTCGGCCGCGCCGGGCTGGCAGCCGGCCCGCAAGGTGCTGATGGAGCCGATCCGCGATCGCATCTGGTTCGCCGGCGAAGCCGTGCACGAGACGTTGTGGGGCACGGTCGGCGGCGCCTGGGAATCGGGCGAGCGCGCCGCGGAGGCGGCCCTGCGGCGCATCGGGCGGTAGCTGCCAGGAGCGCCAAATCCATGGCGGGCGCTACCGAGGTGGGCTTTGCCTATCCGCCGAAGGTTCCCCGGCGAACGGTGAAAATCGCGAGTGAGGCTATGTCCGCAGCGTGCCGCCGGTCTTTCTGGTGACCTCGGCGACGATGCGGGCAGCCACGGCCTCGATCTCCTGGTCGGTCAGCGTCCTGTCGCGGGGCTGCAGCGTTACCGCGATGGCGATCGATTTCTTGCCCGGCGGGATGCCGACGCCCTCGTAGACGTCGAACACGGTCACGCGGGTCACCAGCTTGCGCTCGGCGCCGGCAGCGGCGCGGACGATGTCGCCGGCGCGGACCGTGCGGTCGACCACGAAAGCGAAGTCGCGCTCGATCGGCTGGAACGGGGAGAGCTCGAGGACAGGCTTTGCCCGCGTGGCCCTGGCCTTGGGCTCGGGGATGCGCTCGAGGATGACCTCGAAGACGACGAGCGGTCCGGCGACGTCCAGCGCCTCCAGGGTCTTGGGATGCAGCTCGCCGAAATGTCCGAGGACGTTCTGCGGACCGATCTGGATCGTTCCCGATCGGCCGGGATGCAACCAGGCAGGTCCGCCGGGGATGACCTGGAGCGCCTGCATCGGCGCGCCCGCCGCCGCCAGGACGGCGAGCGCGTCGCCCTTGGCGTCGAAGGCATCGACATCCGCCGCCGGGTCGGACCAGTGACGTCCGATGCCGCGCGCCATGGCGAGGCCGCGACGCACCGCGCCTGCCGCCGTCAGCTGATCCTGCGGCTTGTCGCCCTTGAAGATCTGTCCGACCTCGAACAGCGCCACGTCGGGATACCCGCGGTCGGCGTTGCGCTGGGCGGCGGCGAGCAGGCCCGGAACGAGGCTCGGCCGCATGTCCGACAGGTTGTCGGCGATCGGATTGGCCAGCGCGAGCTCCCGGGACCCGCCGCCGAACAGCTCCGCGTGCGGCCTGGAGACGAACGACCAGGTGATCGCTTCGAGCATTCCGCGCGCCGCCAGCGCGCGCCTGGCCTTGCGGGTACGCACCTGCGCAACGGTCAGCACCGGCTTGCGCGGGGACTCGCCGCGGTCGAACGGCGCCGCCGGCACGCGATCGACGCCGAGAATGCGCACCACCTCCTCGACCACGTCGGCCTTGCCTTCGACGTCCGGACGCCACGACGGCACCGCGACCTTCACGACGTCACCGCTGCCGGCGACGAAGAAGCCGAGATGTCCGAGCACGCGCCGCATCTCGACCAGCGGCACCTCGATGCCGGCCAGCCGCTTGAGCTCGTTGCGCGGAAAGTCGATGACCCGGTCCTCGCCGTGGCGCGCGCCGACGACGGTGACCTCGGACGGTGTCCCGCCCGTCAAATCGAGCACCATCCGGGTCGCGAGCTCGAGCCCGGGCACCATGAAGGCGGGGTCGACGCCACGCTCGAAGCGATAGCGTGCGTCCGAGCCGATCCCGAGCCTGCGGCCAGTCTCGGCGATGTTCGCCGGCTCCCACAGCGCCGACTCGATCAGCACGTCGGTGGTCGCGTCCGAGCATCCGCTCGCTTCGCCGCCCATGATCCCGGCAAGCGATTCGACGCACCTCTCGTCGGCGATGACGCACATGGTCTCGTCGAGACCGTAGGTGCGGCCGTCGAGCGCCAGCATGGTCTCGCCGGCGCGCGCCCGGCGCACCACCAGGTCGCCGCGAACCTTTGCGGCGTCGAACACATGCAGCGGCCGGGCACGATCGAACGTGATGTAGTTGGTGATGTCGACGAGCGCGTTGATCGGGCGCAGCCCGATCGCGGTGAGCCGGCGCTGCAGCCATTCGGGCGACGGGCCGTTGCGGACGCCGCGCACGAGACGCAGCGCGAAGCCGCGGCACAGCGAGGGTGTCGGGCCGAAGTCGAGCGTGACCCCGACCGGACAGGGAAAGCTGCCGGCGACCGGCTTGACGGTGGGGTCGAGAAACTTGCCGACGTCGGCTGCCGCGAGATCGCGGGCGATGCCGTGGACGCCGGCGCAGTCCGGCCGGTTCGGCGTCAGGTTGATCTCGATGACCGGGTCGTCGAGACCCAGCAGTCGCGCGAACGGCGTGCCGACGACCGCGTCCGCCGCAAGCTCGATGATGCCCTGGTGGTCGTCGGAGATCTGCAGCTCGCGCGCCGAGCACAGCATGCCGCGGCTCTCGATGCCGCGAATGACGCCGACCTTGAGGTCGAGGCCGGTGCCGGGAATCTGCGTGCCGGGCGGCGCGAACACGCCCTTCATGCCGGCGCGCGCGTTGGGGGCACCGCACACCACCTGGACCGGCGGTCCGCTCCCGATGTCGACCATGCACACCCGCAGCTTGTCGGCGTTTGGATGCTTGTCGGCCGAGACCACGGCGGCGACCGTGAAGGGCGCGAGCTGCCTCGCCTTGTCCTCCACGTGCTCGACCTCGAGGCCGATCATGGTCAACCGGTCGACGATCGCATCGAGCGGCGCATCGGTCTCGAGATGCTCCTTCAGCCACGCGAGCGTGAGCTTCATGCGCTCAATCCTCCGGCGAGCGTCGGCAGGTCGAGCGGACGGAAGCCGTAGTGGGAGAGCCAGCGCACGTCGGCGTCGAAGAACGCACGAAGATCGGGCATGCCGTATTTGAGCATGGCGATGCGATCGATCCCCATGCCCCAGGCGAAGCCCTGGACCTGATCGGGATCGAGCCCGCAGCTCCTCAGCACGTTGGCATGCACCATTCCGCAGCCGAGGATCTCCATCCATTCGTCGCCCTCGCCGAAGCGCACCTCGCCCTTGTCGCGCCGGCACTGGATGTCGACCTCCAACGACGGCTCGGTGAACGGGAAGTACGAGGGCCGGAACCGCATCTTCACGCGATCGACCTCGAAGAACGCCTTGCAGAACTCCTCGAGGATCCATTTGAGGTGACCGAGATGGGCCTGGCGGTCGATCACCAGGCCCTCGACCTGATGGAACATCGGCGTATGGGTCTGATCGGAATCGATGCGGTAGGCGCGCCCCGGACAGATGATGCGGATCGGCGGTTTCTGCACCAGCATGGTGCGAACCTGCACCGGCGACGTGTGGGTGCGCAGCAGCAGCCGGGATCCGTCGGGCCCGGGATGGAAGAAGAAAGTGTCGTGCATGTCGCGCGCCGGATGGCTCGGCGGGAAGTTGAGCATGGTGAAATTGTAGTCGTCGGTCTCGATGTCGGGACCTTCGGCGACCGCAAATCCCATGTCGGCGAAGATCGCGGTGACCTCGTCGAACACCTGGCTCAGTGGATGGACCCGCCCCACCTCGACCGGCGCATC
The DNA here is from genome assembly GCA_049509935.1 of Xanthobacteraceae bacterium. Classification (GTDB taxonomy): domain Bacteria; phylum Pseudomonadota; class Alphaproteobacteria; order Rhizobiales; family Xanthobacteraceae; genus AP-16. The sequence continues at coordinate 4,246 of JBEKZK010000057.1, forward strand.
GCGCAGCGGCAAGGTGACGTCGAGCGCCTCGGTGTTGAGCCGCGCCGTCAGCGCGGCGTCCTTCAAGGTGTCGCGGCGCGCCGCGACCGCCGCGGCGACGCGGTCGCGCAAGCCGTTGATCAGCGGCCCCTGCACTTTGCGGCTCTCCGCCGTCATCGCCCCCAGCGTCTTGAGCAGGTCGGTGATCACGCCTTTGCGGCCGAGCGCCGACACGCGCACGGCCTCGAGCGCCGCCTCATCGCCGGCCGCCGCGATCTCCCGGGAGATGTCGCGTTCGAAACTTTCCAGGTCGGACATGATGTCCCTCGTTTCCGCGCGGGCTGCTCCGGCGCTGCGCTCGGCGAGGAAGACGTCGGACCCCGCCGCCGCCGGACAAATCCGGCGGATCGCGTCAGCCTCGGAAGGGCGGGCAGGCGTGGTCGGTCAGGCTGGCAGCGCCGCCTTCGCCGTCCCGACGATCGCCTCGAATGCCGCCGGCTCGTGGATGGCGAGATCGGACAGCACCTTGCGATCGACCAAGACCCCGGCCTTGCCGAGGCCGTCGATAAATCGACTGTAGGTCAGGCCGAACGGGCGCACCGCGGCGTTCAGGCGCTGGATCCACAGCGCCCGGAACGTGCGCTTCTTCCGCTTGCGGTCACGATAGGCATACTGGTTGGCGCGCTCCACCGCCTGCTTGGCGATGCGGATCGTGTTCTTGCGCCGTCCGTAGTAGCCCTTGGCGGCTTTCAGGACCTTCTTGTGCTTGGCGTGCGCAGTGACGCCTCGCTTGACGCGGGCCATGGCTCACTCCTTCGGTATCGGCATTCAGCCGTACGGCATCCAGGATTTCACGATCTTTGCGTCCGACGGATGCATGATCGTCGTGCCGCGCTGGTTGCGGATCTGCTTCTTGGTCCGCTTGATCATCCCATGGCGCTTGTTCGCCTGGGTGGCGATCACCTTGCCGGAGCCGGTGAGCCGGAAGCGCTTCTTCACGCCCGACTTGGTCTTCATCTTGGGCATTTGGCTCGTCTCCTTGGACCGGCGATGATGGTCGAGGACAGGCCCCGTCATCGCGCGGCGGACATGCTCGATTGAGCGGCTGTTCAACGGTGCTCGCGTTGAGCACACGACCGTCGCCACGGCAGCCCTGATCGGCCGGGCGACGGAAGGGCGGCGTTATGGCAGAACATGGCCGGCATGGCAACACGCCGCCGGTGCACGGCGCCGCCGCAGGGTGGCCCCGCGGGCGGCTGTGCCCGTCATCACCGGGCCGAGAAGGCGACAACGCCCGTGGCCGGTCGGGGGGAGGACGCGGCCGCGCTCGCCCCCCGCGCAAGCCATGCGCCGCCATGATCACCGCGGTGACAGCACCATCACCATCTGCCGGCCTTCGAATTTCGGCTCCTGCTCGACCTTGGCGAGCGGCGAGAGCTCGTCGCGCACCCGATCGAGCAACTTTACGCCGAGGTCCTGGTGGGCCATCTCGCGGCCGCGGAAGCGCAACGTCACCTTGACCTTGTCGCCCTCCTCGAAGAAGCGCCGGATCGAGCGCATCTTCACATCATAGTCGTGATCGTCGATCATCGGCCGGAACTTGATCTCCTTGATCTCGACGATTTTTTGCTTCTTGCGCGCCTCCGCCGCCTTCTTCTGCTCCTGGTACTTGAACTTGCCGAAGTCCATGATCTTGCAGACCGGCGGCGACGAGTTCGGGGCGATCTCGACAAGGTCGAGGGACGCCGCCTGGGCGATGTCGAGGGCCTGACGGGTCGGCACGGCGCCGTGGTTCTTTCCGTCCTGGTCGATCAGCTGCACCTCGGGCACGCGGATCTCTTCGTTGATGCGCGGGCCGTCCTTCTGAACGGGCAGCGCGGCTTTCATCGGTCGACGAATGGCTCAATTCTCCTCGCGTTGTTGCAACGACCCTTTGGCGACGGCCGGATCTCCGCGGGCTTACGCCCGGGGCCGTCCGGCCGCTCGGCAGGGCGACTCAACCTGCCCCGCGTGTCGCTATCCGGGATTCGACAAGATCGAGACTCGACGCCGATAAGTCAACGGCCATACGCGTTGCTCCGCAGCAGGCCTGCATAAAGCGCGAGCGTCCCGGCCGCGACGTGGGCCGGCGAGAACATGTCCCTGGCGAACCGATAGGCTGTCGCGGCAATTGCCCGGTGCGCGGCCGTATCGGTTTCGACCGCGGCCGCGATGGCGCGCGCCAGATCGATCGAATCGGCCGGCGCGCACAGCCACCCGATGCGCTCGTGCTCGGGGACGTCGGGGGGCGCCCGCACGATCTCCGGCAGGGCGCCGACCGCCGACGCCACGACCGGGCGGCCCATCGCGAAGGCTTCGGCGGCGGCACGCGCGAAAGCCGGCGGCTCGATCGCCGGAATGATGACGATATCCGACGCGGCGTATGCGGCCGGCATGTCGCGGCACGTGCCGACCCGCCGGATCATCGCGCCGATGCCCTGGGCCTCGGCGTGGCTCGTGATCATCTGGGCATACTCGGCGTGGCGCCGGTCATCGCCTGCAAACACGAAGACGACGTCCTCGAGCCCGCCCGTGACCAGCATGCGGGCCGCGTCCACGACGGTCAGCTGGCCCTTGCGCGGGTCGAGCCGGCCCGGGATCAGGAAGACGCGGGCGCCACGGCCCATCCTCCAGGCGCGCCGGACAGTGGCGACACGCGCCGGATTGATCTGCGCGGGATCGAACACCTGGGTATCGATCCGCCGCGGGATCACGGTGACGCGACCGGGATCGACCTGGTGCCGCGCCAGCAGATCATCGGCGACCCAGGCCGAGTGGGCGATGACCCGCGTGCTGCCGGCGAGCGCGCGGCCGTAGCCCCGATCGTACCACCGGTGCGCTGCCGCGGGGCCGCCATAGGTGCTGACCAACCAAGTGCCGGTGGCGGACGCCGCCGCGGCGCCACTCAGCGTCGCGGCAACGCCCCGCGCATGAACGATGTCGACGCGCTCGGTGGCAATGGATTCCTGTAACGCTCGCAAGTTGCGCCGTGCGCTGAGCGGATTGTGCGTGGTGCCCGCCAGCCGGATCCATTCGCCGCCGATCCCCTGCAACTCGCTCACCAGTGGACCGTCGGCACCGGCGACGATGGCGCGGGCGCCGGAGCGCAGCAGGGCGAGCGCGACGTCGACGGCGGCACGCGCCGGCTCGTCGTCGGCGAGGGACCGGACGATCTGCAGGACGGTCGCGCCCGGCAGCGCGCGTGGCGCCACCCTGCGATCGGTGTCGGCGGCCGTCATCGGCTAGTGCACCGCACTGGAAGCTCGTGGCCACGGCGCAACGATCCGCCGGCCTCTTGCGTCCGACCCCGGCTTGCGGCCAAACACTGCGGCCAATGCGGCCACGACTTGCCCCATGCGATGCCCCGCGGTCACGATTCCCGTCGTGGCTCTGCCGGCACGACGAGACTTCCAGATGACGGATTGTTGCCCGAAATATTTGAATTTAGGAACCGATTCCGGCACCCGCCGGATTGCCGTCCGCGCGCTCGCGGGGACCGGGCCGGGGCTGTTCTGGCTCGGCGGCTTCAAGTCCGACATGCGCGGGATCAAGGCGCAGGCGCTGGCCGCGTGGGCGGTGGAGCAGCACCGCGCGTGCGTGCGGTTCGACTATTCGGGCCACGGCGAGTCGGACGGCTCCTTCGCCGACGGCACGATCGGCCGCTGGCTGGAGGACGGGCTCGCGGTGTTCGAGGCGTGCTGCAGCGGACGCCAGATCGTGGTCGGCTCCTCGATGGGCGGCTGGATCGCGCTGCTGCTGGCACGCGAGCTGCGGCGACGGGCCGCCGCCGGCCAGGCCATCGCGGCATCGATCGCCGGGCTGGTGCTGATCGCCCCGGCCGTCGACTTCACCGAAGTGCTGATGTGGCAGCGGTTCCCAGCGCAGGTGAAGCGCGAGATCGAGCAGACCGGCAGCTGGCAGCGGCCGTCGGCCTACGCGGACGGGCCATATGTGATCACCCGGGAGCTGATCGCCGAGGGCAGGCGGCATCTGCTGCTCGGCGAGATGATCGAGACCGGCTGCCCGGTCCGCATATTGCAAGGCGTGCAGGACCCCGACGTGCCGTGGAGCCACGCGGTCGAGCTGACGTCGCGGCTGGCCCAGGACGACGTGGTGCTGACGCTGGTCAAGGACGGCGACCACCGCCTGTCCCGGCCGGAGGACATCGACCGGTTGATCCGCGCCGTGGCGGAGCTTTGACCGCGGTCAGGGGCCGGCGGCCGACATCTCGGCGTGGAGCGCCCGCAGGCCCTCCCGGTAGGTCGGATAGCGCAGGCGGACGCCGAGCTCGGCCCCGAGCCTGTGGTTCACCACCCGCTTGTTCTCGTCATAGAAGCTCAGCGCCATGGGCGACATGCCGTCTGCCGCCTCGGCGAAGGGGACTTCAGGCGGCGGCTCGATCCCGAGCAGGCCTGCCGCGAAGGCGATGACGTCCTGCGGCGGCGCCGGCTCATCGTCGGCCACGTTGAAGATGCCGTCCGCCTTGCGCGCAATCGCCGCCGCGATCGCCCGCCCGATGTCGGCGACGTGGATGCGGTTGAACACCTGGCCCGGCTTGACGACGCGGCGTGCGCGGCCCTCCTGCAGGGTAACCAGCGCATTCTGTCCAGGGCCGTAGATTCCGGCGAGCCGCAGCACCGCGACCGGCAGGCCGGCCTCCCCGCCGAGCCGCTGCCACGCCAGCTCGGCGGCGAGCCGGGCCTTGCTGCGCGCGGAGGCCGGCCGCGGCGGGGTCGCCTCGTCGACCGAACCCCCGGCGTGATCCCCGTAGACGCCGACGGTCGACAGATAGATCACCAGCTCGAGCCGCGGCGCCGGCAGGGCGCCGCCGAACGCCGCCAGCACCGGATCGCCGGACGCGCCGGGCGGCGCCGAGACCAGGACCACGCTCGCTTCGTCGAGGCGCGCGCGGAGCTCCGGCGATGGGGTCACGCCGTCGAACACGATGGTCTCGATTGCGGTGGCTCCGCGCAGCGTCGTGCCGGGCGCCGCGGCGCGCTGCGGCGAGCGTACCGTGCCGACGATCCGATCGAAGGCGTGGCCGAAGCCTGCGGCCCAATGCCGGGCCGAGTAGCCGAGACCGAAGCAGACGATGGCGGCCATCAGTCGACTGCCTCGCCGAACGCCACGTCCCATTCCCGCACAACGGCCGGGTCGGTCTCGCCACGGCGTCGTGCGCCGGCAAGTCCTGCCAGACGCCGCGGGGCCAGCGCGGCGACCGCCCAGATCGCGGCGCCGCGAACCACCGGCGCCGGGTCGTCGATCAGCCGCTCGGCCTCTTCGGCAAGGCTCGGGTCGCCCGAATTGCCGATCGCGATCAGCACATTGCGCAGGAAGCGGGCCCGCCCGATGCGCTTGACCGGCGACTTGGCGAACAGCCGGCGAAACCCGGCGTCGTCGAGCCGGACGAGGTCGCGCAGCCGCGGCGCCCGCAGCTCCTCGCGCGCCGCGAGCCTGGCGTCGCGGCCGGCGCGCGCAAACTTGTTCCACGGGCAGACCGCCAGGCAATCGTCGCAGCCATAGATGCGGTTGCCGATCAGCGGGCGCAGCTCGTGGCGGATCGGTCCCTTGTGCTCGATCGTCAGATACGAGATGCATCGGCGCGCATCGAGCCGATAGGGCGCGGGAAACGCCGCGGTCGGGCAGACGTCGAGGCAGGCCCGGCAGCTGCCGCAGTGATCGCGCTCGGGCGTGTCGGCGGGAAGCTCGAGGGTCGTGAAGATGGCGCCGAGGAACAGCCACGAGCCGAGCTCGCGCGACACCAGGTTGGTGTGCTTGCCCTGCCAGCCGATGCCGGCCTGGGCGGCGAGCGGCTTCTCCATCACCGCCGCGGTGTCGACGAACACCTTGGCGTCGCCGCCGCCGGCCGCGACCATCATGCGGGCGATCGCCTTGAGCCGCGGCTTGATCACCTCGTGATAGTCGTCGCCCTGCGCGTAGACCGAGATGGCGCCGCGGTCGGGGCGGCCGAGGATGTCCAGCGGGTCACGGTCCGGCCCGTAGTTGAGGCCGAGCATCACGATCGTCCGCACCTCGTCCCACAGCGCGCGCGGATCGCCGCGGCGCGCGGCGGTCGTTTCCATCCAGGCCATGTCGCCGTGGGCGCCCGACGCGAGAAACGCCGCAAGACCGCGACCGGCTTCCGGGATGGCGTCGGGCCGGACCACGGCCGCGACCTCGAAACCGTGGTCTCGGGCAGCCGCGACAATCGCCGCCTTGAGCGCAGCCGGCGCGATCAAAAATCGAGATCCGCGTAGGTCGCCGACGGCTGGATGCCGGGGAGCACGTCGGCCAGCAGGGCGCGAAACGCCGGCCGCGACTTGATCCGGGCGTACCAGCTCTTCGCCCCCTCGTCCTCGTGCCATGGCACGTCGCCCACATAATCGACGCACGACAGATGGGCCGCCGCCGCGATGTCGGCGTAGCTCAGCCGATCCCCGGCCAGCCAGTTCCGCGACCGCATCAGCCAGCCGATGTAGGCCAGATGATAACGGACGTTGTGGCGCGCCGCACGGATCACCTGGGTATCGGGCGATCCGCCGCCGGCGGCGCGCGCCATGTAGCGCTTGTAGATCTTTTCGGTGACCAGGGGGTTCGTCACCTCCTCGAAGAACTTGGCATTGAACCAGCTCGTCAGCCGGCGCACCTCGACGCGGCCACGGGAATCCTCCGGCAGCAGCCGCCGGTCGGCCTGCAGGACGCCGCGGGTTTCGTCGATGTATTCGGCGATGACGTCGACCCCGGGAACGGCGGGCCCCGCCTCCTCGACCAGCACCGGCGTGGTGCCGGCCGGATTGAGGGCCAAAAAGGCTTCTCGCCGGTCCCAGGCGTGCTCCTCTACCAGCCGCATCGTCGTGCCGTACTCGCCGAGCACGACGCGCACGAACCGCGAATGCGGGCAAAACGGATGATGGAACAGCGTCACCGGGCGGCTGTCGGGCCAGGCGAGCCCTTCCAATTCGGAAATGATCGAACGCTCGGTCACGCTTCATCCTATAGGAAAGCCGTCGGCTCCGGGCAACCGGCTTGCCAGGTGCCGACGAATCGCTGCACGCCTCGCCCGAGCTTGACTCAACTAACGCCCGTCCTCGCGGGCAACTGTGACGAATCGATCGCGACGACAGGGGACCGAACCGATATGGCCGAAGTGTGCACCCAGGGCATCGATACCGGATTTGTGGCGCTGGGCTATCTCAAGGTCGCCGCATTGGGGGTGGTGCAGGGGATCACCGAGCTGCTGCCGATCTCCTCCACGGCGCACATGCGGGTGGTTCCGGCGCTGCTCGGCTGGCAGGACCCGGGCTCGGCGTTTTCGGCCGCCATGCAGCTCGCCGCGCTCGCCGCCGTCGTCAGCTATTTCTGGCATGACGTGAGCGAATTGACCGTCGGCTCCATCGACGCGGTGCGCCGCCGGGCATTCGACGACCGTCACCTCCGACTGGCGCTGGCGATCGTCATCGGCACCATCCCGATCGCGGTGGCCGGAGTGGCGCTGGCGCGCCTCCTGAACACCTGCAACACGCCGTTGCGCGGTCTCGCGGTGGTCGGCGTGGCCTGCATCGTGATGGCCATTTTGCTGGCGCTCGCCGAAATCTATGCGCGGCACCGGCGGACCGTGGCGAACGTCACGCTGGTCGATGCGATCCTGGTGGGCATTGCCCAGGTCGGCGCCCTGATTCCCGGCGTATCGCGCTCCGGCTCGACATTGACCGCCGCGCTCGGACTGGGGTTTCGCCGGGACGAGGCGGCGCGTTTTTCATTCCTCCTCGGCCTGCCCGCGATCGCGCTGGCCGGCCTCAAAGAGTTGTGGGAGCT
>JBEKZK010000570.1:0-3994 GCA_049509935.1 Xanthobacteraceae bacterium
CACGTGAACGACCTGAATGGAAAGATTGCCTGGGTCACCGGAGCGGGCACCGGCATCGGCGAGGCGGCGGCCCTCGCGCTCGCCCGCGAGGGCATGACGGTCGTGCTCACCGGCCGGCGCAAGGCGCCGCTGGAGAAGGTCGCCGGGGACATCGCGGCGCTGGGCGCCAAGGCGTCGGTCAAGCCGGCCGATCTGACCAGGTCCGACAGCGTCCGGGAGGTGGTCGATGCGATCGGCGCCGAGCTCGGCCGCATCGACGTGCTGGTCAACAATGCGGGCGTCAACATTCCGGACCGCAGCTGGCAGCGGCTGAAGCCCGACGGCATCGACACGGTGATCCAGGGCAATCTGCTCGGCGCCTTCTACGTCGCCCAGGCGGTGCTGCCGATGATGCGCCGCCAGGGCGACGGATTGATGATCCACACGGCGTCATGGGCCGGCCGCTTCATCGGTCCGATCTCCGGCCCCGCCTATTTGGCGGCCAAGCACGGCGTCGTCGCCATGAGCCACAGCATCAACCTTGAGGAATGCGGCCACGGCATCCGTTCCTGCGTGCTGTGCCCCGGCGAGGTCGCGACCCCGATCCTGCAGAACCGCTCGCCGCCGGAAACGCCCGAGGCGATGGCGCAGATGATTCAGCCCGCCGACATGGGAGCCATCATCTCGTTCATTGCGCGCCAGCCGCGCCACGTCTGCATCAATGAGGTCGTCGTCAGCCCGACCCACAACCGGGGCTACCTGCGCCTGATGCAGGGCCGGCAGCAGGCTCCATGACTCCGTGGGGTGGGCAAAGGCGCGCTTGCGCCGTGCCCGCGCGGATGCGGCGCGGCTGGGGATGTTGCGCGGCTCGAGCCTGTGGCGGTGGGCACGCTTCGCTTTGCCCACCCTACGGGCTCCTGATCAGTCCAGCGCCTCCGGGTTGATCACGTTCTGCCGGATGGGCTTGCCGTCGAACACGCTGAGCACGTTGAGCGCCGACTGCTCGGCCATGCGGTCGATCGATTCGACCGTGACGCCCGCCATGTGCGGCGCCGAGATGACGTTGGCGAGCTTGAGCAGCGGATTGTTCGCCGGCGTCGGCTCGAGGTCGAACACGTCGAGGCCGGCTCCCGCCAATCTGCCGCCGGTCAGCGCCGCGTGCAGCGCGGTCTCCTCGATGATGCCGCCGCGCGCCGTGTTGACCAGATAGCTCGACGGCTTCATGTGGGCGAGCCGCGCCGCGTTGAACATGCCGACGGTCTCCGGCGTCTTCGGGCAGTGGATGGTCACGAAATCGGCGCGCGGCAACGCGGCGTCGAGGTCGGCGACCGACTCGTAGCCGGCGGCGCGCACGCTCGCGGGCGGCACGTACGGATCGTAGATCAGCACGGTCATTTCCATCGCCTGGCAGCGCTTGGCGGTGCGCGTGCCGATGCGGCCGAAGCCGACGATCAATACCGTCTTGTTGATGAGGTCGACCGGCAGGGCGCTCATCCGCTCGCCCCACCGGTTGTCGCGCACGAACGCGTGCTGCTCGGCTCCGCGCTTGGCGAGCGCCATCATGAAATGCATCGCCTGCTCGGCGACCGACGGCGAGTTGGCGGTCCCGGCGACCATCAGCGGAACCCGATGGCGGGTGAGCGCCGGCACGTCGACCGCGTCGAAGCCGACCCCGATGCGCGCCACCACCTGCAGTCCGTTGGCGCTCTGGCATTCGCTCTCGCCGAAGCTGGTGAGCCCGAGAATGGCGCCGTTGACCTGCGACTGCTGCCGCAACAGCGCATTGAAGTCGGCGGACGGGATCGTGTTCTCGAACATGACCACGTCGATGTCCTCCCGCGCCTTGAGCAGGTCCATGCCGGCCTTGCCGAACAGGTGCGGAGCCAATACGCGTTTCTTGTTCGATGCCACCCGGATCCTCCCCCATGGTTTTTCAGAGGGCGCAGAGTGCCGATGCGGCGCGGCCACTGCAAGCCCGGAAATGGCTGTCGGGACCTGGGCCGCGATTTTGGCATGGCCGGGCTGACAACAGCGAGGTCGAAATCTAGCATGTGTCGCGCCCGCGCGAGACGGGCGTTTCTCGGGAGGACGGCATGAAAGTGACGGGCATCGAGACGCTGCACTGCGACGCCGGCTGGCGTGCCTACAGCTTCGTGAAGCTCACGACCGACGCCGGCATCGTCGGCTGGAGCGAGTTCGACGAGGGCTTCGGATCGCCGGGCGTCGGCGCCGTGATCGCGCAGCTGACGCCGAGCGTCGTCGGCCGCGAGGTCGGCGCCCACGAGCGGATCTACGCGGAGCTCTATTGTGCGACGCGGCCGGCCGCCGGCGGGGTGGTCGCCGAGGCCATGGGCGCCATCGAGAATGCCCTGCTCGACGCCAAGGCCAAGGCGCTCGGGGTGCCGTGCTACGAGCTGCTCGGCGGCAAGCTGCGCGACCGCATCCGGCTCTACTGGTCGCACTGCGCCACCTGGCGGATCAATCACCCGACCTTCTACAAGCCGGCGATCACCGATCTCGACGGCGTCAAGGCGATCGGCCGCGAGGTGCGCGACAAAGGTTTTGGCGCGCTCAAGACCAACATCTTCATCTACGAGGACGGCAAGCCGCGCGGCTGGCGGCCGGGGTTCGGACGGCCGTTCCAGCCCGAGCTCAACGTCGACAAGACGGTGCTGCGGAACCTGCGCATGCACCTGGAGGCGCTCGACGACGGCGCCGGGCCCGACGTCGACCTGCTGCTCGACCTCAACTTCAACGCCAAGACCGAAGGGTACCTGAGGATCCTGCGCGCGCTCGCCGACTTCCAGATGTTCTGGATCGAGATCGACAGCTACAGCGCCGAGGCGCTCGGCCATATCCGCCGCCAGAGCCCGCATCCGATCAGCTCCTGCGAGACGCTGCTGGGCCTGCGCGAGTTCCTGCCGTATTTCCGCGAGCAGGCGATGGATGTCGCGATCGTCGACGTGGTGTGGAACGGCGCGTGGCAGTCGATGAAGATCGCGGCGTCCGCCGACGCGCACGAGGTCAACGTGGCGCCGCACAATTTCTACGGCCACCTGTGCACCATGATGAGCGCGCACTTTTCCGCCGCGGTCCCCAACCTGCGCATCATGGAGATCGATATCGACCGGCTGCCGTGGGATCACGAGCTGTTCACCCACCTGCCGCAGATCGAGGACGGCCATCTGGTGGTCCCGGATCGTCCGGGCTGGGGCACCGAGCCCATCGAGGAAGCGCTGCGCGCCCACCCGCCGACAAAGGAGACCGGGCTGCTCACCTACGGGGAACGGAAGAGCTGACCCGCCAGGCGGGAATGACGGTCCCCGGAGCACGCCCGGGGACCGCGGTGCCGCGTCAGGCCATGCTCGCGGCGGTGCGGCGCAAGCCGACATATTCGAGCTCGGCGAGGATGGCGACCACCAGCGCCTGGGCGACGACGAACGTGGCGCCCAGCCCGGTCGGCGCCACGTATCCGCTGAGCAGCAACAGGATCGAGTCCGCCGACCACACGGCGTTGCACGCGATGATCGCCCAGACGCCGGGCCGTGGGAGCTGCTGCCTGGTGGCGACCCAGCAGACCAGCGCGGCGAACGGGATGAGGCTCAGGCCCGCATAGTCGAGCAGCGCGGCCGGAAGCCCGAGCAGCGGAGCGAGCAGGTTCGCGGCGACGACGAGCAGCAGACCCATGGCGCCGCTGGTCGCGGCGTCGACCAGCAGGACCCGGCGCAGCCATTGTGAGGGATCATGCGTCATGGCTGTTCGCTCCAGGTGCGGGAGAGCAGATTGCGACGGGACGAGGCGTCGGTCTCGTTCCACATGGCGACGTAGCGGTCGATCAGCTCGGTGGGATTGCTCATGTCTGGTTCCTCGTTTTCCGGGGGCTCGGCATTGTCCGCCGGGCCTGCGCCGAGATTTCCATCGCTGGCCGCGCGAAGTCGATTAACCGCGAGGTAATGCCAGAACGAATTGGAATGCGACGGATTGCAATTTGGTGCGCTGTGTTGCAACGTCATAA
>JBEKZK010000571.1:0-3991 GCA_049509935.1 Xanthobacteraceae bacterium
GCCGGGCGACGGCGAGCCGGGCTGAGCACGCATGGTTGCGCCACCCGAAAGTCAGGTTCCGGTCCGTCCTCTGTCGTCCGTCCTCTGTCCTCCGTCTTCTGGACAGCCTCCGGCCTTGTCTTTATAAATCGCGGCGCTTCCAACGCCCTGCCGGTCCGGCAGGTTTCGGCGCCCAGGTAGCTCAGTTGGTAGAGCACGTGACTGAAAATCACGGTGTCGGTGGTTCGATTCCGCCCCTGGGCACCATAACCGCTAGCGTCGCGAATGACGTCGAGGCGCGACTGCAGGACGTATCGTCGACGCGGTCACTGCCGCGCCACGATCATTTCGACTGGGCGCCGCCTGGCCGCACCAGGCGAAACACAGCGCAGTGACGTACTCGGATGTCGAATGATTGTGAGCGGGAATTTGCTGGTTCGCCGGCAACTCCAGTCGAACGACATGGAGACCATCCTTGAAGGAGTCCCCGGAAATAACGGCGGTTTGATCGCCCGCAGGGAACACTTTCGGGGCAAGGCCTCGTCTTGCGTCGTCTGCATTGATCGGCATCCGCATGACCTGGCCCAATGCCATTGCACAGCCTGCCACAAGCAGTCCCAATGCCAACACCAGCTTTCGCATTGTAACCTCCTTGAAAACCCTCACCCGAAGTCGGGCCGGTCCTCCGGCCAGTCGCGCCATTCGGTGGGCTCGGTCGTCAGCTTGCGCTTGACCACCACATTTATCCAGCCGGTGCCGGGGACCAGCCGGCACGGATAGAGCACGCGGTAGCGGCCGATCCGGTCGTTGACCCTGACCTCGAGATTGCGTTCCTGCGGCGCCGTCGCGATCGGGTCGTGCGGATGTGGATGGCGTGCGCGCTACTGCGCCGGATCGAGACCTGACGGCGATCCCCAACTTGACTTTCGGACATTTTTGTCCGATACGTTTCCCGGAACGGACATTTTTTGTCCGTCTCTGGACCACGCAGCCAAGCAAACTGAAGCAAACCGAAGAAAACCGGAAGGACAGGCCATGATTAGTCGAACAAGTTGGAGAAAATGGCGATGGCCTCGAAAAGAGACCGTTTCATCGCGCGATTGCGGAAGTTGGCACAAGAGCGAGGGCTCGAATGCAGAGTAGAACACTGGCGCGGCAAAGGCGGGCACGCGCTTGTCTGGGTCGGATCACGGGTCACGACTCTGCCAGCGCGGGACATCGATCCGAAGACCGCGAAGAAGGTGCTGCGAGCCCTCGGTCTTGATGATTGATTTGTCCGCACCGCGCCTCGATGCGATGGGAACATTGCGATGAGGCAATTTGTATATTTCGCCTGCTTCGAGTCCGGCGAGGACGCCGTTGTGGTCGTCAGCTTTCCGGACGTCCCTGAGGCGATCACCGAGGGTAATGATCGCGCGGAGGCCTACGCACAGGCTGAGGAGGCGCTCGGGCTGGCGCTGCTAACCTACCCGGCACGGGGGCTGGCGCTGCCGAAGGCGCGTTCGCGAAGTCGCGATCTGGTGCCGGTGGCAGTAGACCCGGAGATCGCCGTCAAATTGGCGCTGCTGGAGGCCGTGCGCGCGGCCCGCCTCAGCAAGAGTGAATTTGCGCGGCGGATTGGCAAGGATGAAAAGGAAGCTCGCCGTATTCTGGATCCGCGCCACGCGACGAAACTTCCCACCTTGACGGCAGCATTGCGCAAATTGGGGCAAAGGCTGGTGGTCGGCGTGGAGCCTGCGCGAGATCAATCCGCCGCCGAGTCTGCGTCCTAATTCGATCCATTTTTTCGCGCGCTGGTCAGGGCCGTCCGGCATCCGCGCGCCCCCCGGGTCGGTTCAGACGAAGCGGCCCGGCCGCGGCAGGTTCCACGGGGGGCTCGACCAGGGCTGCGCCAAGCCTTGATTGCTCGATCCACACGCCGGGCGCCACCGGCTTCGCTACCGATAGCGCCGAGCCTCCGGCGGTCGCCGCTCGCTTAGCCGGCGTCGAGGCCAATTCGGCTTGCGAAGCCCCCCAGGTCCGCCCCGAAAGGCCCCACCACCCCCAGCCCCCCGCCTCACCCGAAGTCGGGCCGGTCCTCCGGCCAGTCGCGCCATTCGGTGGGCTCCGTCGTCAGCTTGCGCTTCACCACCACATTGATCCAGCCGGTGCCGGGGACCAGCCGGCACGGATAGAGCACGCGGTAGCGGCCGATCCGGTCGTTGACCCTGACCTCGAGGTTGCGCTCCTCGGGCGCCGTCGCGATCGGCTGCCACTCGGTGACCCGCTCCGTGGCGGCCGCCGTCGGCGCCCGCTCGGGCCGCCGCCCCGGCGCCGGTGCGATGGCCTTGTCGATCGCCCACCGCACGTCCTCGAGCGCGCGCGCCACGCGCTCGGTCTCCGGGTCAGGCTCCGTCCCCGGGTCGCGCTCCGTCTCCGGGTCGCGGTCCCTCTTCGGGTCGCGGCCAGCCGCCGGCTGGCGGCCCGGTTGCCGGGCGCTGCGCTGCAGGATCTCGATCTGTCGCGGCGAGAGCTTCATCGATCCGGCGGCCAACTCGCTCGTCTGTCGAACCACGATCTCCGGCGGCGCAACCGCCGCTCAGCCGCGCCGCGGCGCTGCCGCTGCCGCTGCCGCGATGGCGCGGCGCACCAGCACCGCGAGGCCGACGCCGACCCAGGCGCCGAGCGCGCTCGCGACCACGTCGATCACCCGCGCGGTGCGGCCCGGAACCAGAATCTGCGCGGTCTCCAGCGCGGCGGCGTAGATTGTCAGCATGAGCCCGACGGTGAGCGCACTGCGGCCGCCGGCGTAGCCCCAGGCCAGCGCCGCCGCGGTGGCGCAGTAGGCGGCGATGTGCTCGAGCTGGCTCACCTCCAGCACGCGCGGCCGCGCGTCGCCCGGCACCAGCGACAGCACCGCGATGGCGATCACCCCCAGCCAGCCGCAGGCTCGCAGCAGTCGGTCGGTCGGCAGGTCGGTCATGCGGGGTCTCGTCTCGCCGGGGCTTGGAAACCGATGGAGCACGCTATCTATGGCGCCGGGCCGACAATTGTGTGGCCGCCTTCGCGTCCGCCGCGCGGCCCAGGCGCAGGTTGAAATAAATCAGCGTCACACCCGCCCAGGCGCCCGCCGTGCTCGCCACGAAGTCCGCGACGCTGGCGGTGCGGCCCGGTACCCATAGCTGTACGATTTCCAGCAGGGCAGCGCACGCCGCGAGCGCGACGCCGCTCGTGAGCACCTGCCGGTCCCGCCGCCAGCCCAGTGCCAGCAGCACGCCGGCGATCAGATATGCAACCAGATGCTCGACGTGCTTGTCCGCCAGCACGTGGGGGCGCAGCGTGCTCGGAACGACCGACACGACGAGGATCGACAGCAGCGACAGCCCGCCCGCGATGCGGCACAGCAGGATCGACAGCTGCAATTGACGATCGGTCAAATGGGATACCTCCGGTTCGTCAGGGTGATCGCGTCCCCGCCCGCAGCGTCCCGAGCAGGGTGGTGTCGACCTCGCCGACCGCCGCCTCGATGGCGCGCCGGCCCTCGGGCGACGCCTCGCGGTGGGCCGCCACGATCGCCGGCTGCAGCGGCTGGTGCCGGCGCACCATGTCGGCGATGTCGTGCCGCATCAGCAGCCGGATATCGTCGTCGCCGAGCATCGCCGGCTCAACCGATACCGACAGCCGCTGCGCCATGAGCTCGGCCGTATTGGGGCCGGTGTAGTACGACATCTTCAGGCAGTCGGCTGCATTGGCGCCCGGCGGCGGATTGCGCGCCAGCACCAGCCAGGCGCCGGCCTCGTGTGGCGCCAGCCGCAGCGCGTGCTCCGCCGCCTCCGTGCCCTCCCGGCCCCCGGCCTGCGCGCACGCGGCCCAAAAATCCCCGCGCCAGCGTGCGAGGCCCGCCGCCAGGCAGGCGCCGCCTCCCGGCACCGCCGAGGCGGCCCCGGCCACCAGGATCCAGGCGGCTTGCGCGCCGAGGATCGCCGCGAAGGCCAGCAAGGCGATCCGGAACCGGACCTGCGGGGAAGCGCTC
>JBEKZK010000572.1:0-3990 GCA_049509935.1 Xanthobacteraceae bacterium
GCCGCGCCTCCGCGGGCCCGGTGACGTAGCCCCAGCCGCCCGGCGCCCAGGCGTTGGCGTGGACGAAGAGCATGTCGCCCTGCTCGATGGTGAGCGGGAGCCGGCGGATGAAATCCCGCTGGGTGGCGTCGAGCTGGGTGCGCGTCCATTCGATCGCGATCTGCGCCACCTCGTTCATCCGCGAGCGCGCCGTCAGCACCTCGGCATCGTGATTGCCGAGGATGGCGATTGCGCCGCGCTCGACGAGGCCGATCACGGTATCGATCGTCCAGCCGGGATCGGCGCCGTAGCCGACATAGTCGCCGAGCAGGACATAGCGATCGACACCGAGGCTTTCCGCATGGGCGAGGCAGGCGGACAGCGCTTCGCGGTTTGCGTGAATGTCGGTCAAGATGGCGATCAACATTTCGGCGAGGCCCGGATTCGAACGCGGCAACCGCGGCGGCCGCTGCATAACACATTCTGCGACGACAGGCCCGCGCATCGACTGCCAGCCGCATCGGCGTTGGCACGGGCGCGCATCGATTCATTGCCCTAGATCAAATCATTGCCATGGATCAAACGCACGCGAGTCTGCCCCAGGTTCTCGGCCAGCGCGTCGCTCCGGGCGATCGCTGGCGGCGAATCTGACGCCGTGTGAAACTCGGCGTCGAATCTCTCACCCGTCGGTTGAAGGCCGTTTTGGTCGGTTGCTTGGCAAACCGCGGCGACGATGACGTAATATCCGACCAATCACCACGATGAAGCTCGAGCAGGCAGGAGCATCGTTTCGCATGGGTGACGACCCCGTTGGCAGTGATTTCATCGAGCTGACGGCCGGTATCGTGGCGGCCTATGTCAGCCACAATCCGGTTCCCGCTTCCGACATTCCGGCGCTGATCGACCAGGTCCACGGGGCGCTGGCGATGATTTCGACCGGACAGCGGCCGGCACCGCCGGACGATCTGAACCCGATGGTGCCGGTCAAGAAGTCGGTGACGCCGGACTACCTGATCTGTCTCGAGGACGGAAGGAGGTTCAAGTCGCTCAAGCGCCACCTGCGCACGCAGTACAACATGTCGCCCGAGCAATA
Organism: Xanthobacteraceae bacterium; assembly: GCA_049509935.1. Lineage (GTDB taxonomy): Bacteria > Pseudomonadota > Alphaproteobacteria > Rhizobiales > Xanthobacteraceae > AP-16. The sequence continues at coordinate 1,073 of JBEKZK010000572.1, forward strand.
TCGTGAGAAATGGGGCCTGCCCCGGGACTATCCGATGGTCGCTCCGAACTATGCGGCGACCCGGTCGCGCCTGGCGATGCAGATCGGACTGGGTCAGGGGCGACGACGTCGCGGCAAGTGACCGGCCGGGGCCTCGCCGGTCGATCACCGCCTGCGTCGACCATCCGACCATCGAGTCCTTTCCTCCCCTTGCCCTCCCCTTGCAGAATCCGGGGCTCGCGTCGACCGCTGCCGCCCTGTAATCTACAGGCCGTTCAGTCTGGAGGACTTTCCGATCGGCCGAACATGCTGAGCGCGTCATGGCCGGCCCCCGGGCACTTCGTCCCGGGGGTGTCCCGGCCATCCCCCCCGGGCTGGTTGTGGCCTGGGCCGTCGTGCCGTTGGCCCGGGCACGCGTTGCTTGTCGGCCGCAAGACGTGGACGTCCGGGACAAGTCTGTGCGTGACCGCTGAAGAGCCATCGAGGAGGAGACCATGGTCGATGCCCAGGCCGCGACGCTCCGGCCCGGAAGCTGGGCCTCCTATGGCGCGTATCTCGGGGTAGGTCTGGCGATCCTGGCGCTGGCGCTGCTCGCGGCCGCGCCCCTCGGGTGGCGCGCCGGCTGGTGGCACTACCGGTTCGCCTTCACCTGGCTGATGACCTATTCGGCCTATACGGCGATCGCCGCCGCCATCATCGCGGTGTTCACGCTGGCGCTGGGTTGGCCGCAACTTGACGGCCGGGCGATGGCCGCGGCAGGTCTCGGCCTCGCGCTCGGCGCGGCGCTCACCTACCTTCCCTGGCACTACAACCACATGGGCAGGACGGTTCCGCGCATCCACGACATCACCACGGACCCCGGTGATCCGCCCCAGTTCGTCGCCGTGCTACCGGCTCGGGCCGCCGAGAACGCCAACAGCGTCAACTATGAGGGACCCGACGTCGCGAGGCTGCAGCGAGCCGCCTACCCCGACGTCGTTCCGCTCGTCGTCGCGCTGCCGCCCGCGGAGGCGTTCGAGCGGGCGCGCGATGCGGCCAGCAAGATGCCGGGCTGGACCATCGTGGCGGCCGACCCGTCGACCGGGCGGATCGAGGCGAGCCAGACGAGCCTCTGGTTCGGGTTCACCGACGACATCATCATCCGGGTCGCCGCTCAGGGGGGAGGAAGCCGCATCGACATGCGATCGGAGAGCCGGCAGGGACGTGGCGACTTCGGTGTCAATGCGGGACGCGTCCGCGCCTATATGGCCGAGCTCCGGCAGCGGGTTGGTTGATCGGTCCGCGAGGCGCCGGACGCACGGGGAGCCGAGCATATGCCGCCAGTGGTCACGATCATCGCTCCGGGTGAGATGGGAAGCGCCGTCGGACGGCGCCTGGTGGACAACGGCCTCGAGGTCATGACGGCGGTCGACGGACGCAGCGACGCCAGCCGCGCTCGCGCCGGCGAGGCCGGCATCACCGTGGTGACCGAGGCGGAAGCCGCGACCGCGGACATGGTCCTGTCGATCGTCCCGCCCGGCGCGGCCCTGGCGCTGGCGGGCAGGCTCGCCCCGATGCTGGCCCGGCAATCGGCGAAGCCTCTGTACGTCGACTGCAACGCGATCAATCCGGAGACCGCCGGGCGCATCGCGCATGTCATCGCCGACGCCGGACTGCCCTTTGTCGATGTCGGAATCATCGGGCCGCCGCCGGCTCCGGGCACCCCCGGTCCGGCGTTCTACGCGTCGGGACCCGACGCGCCCCGCTTCGCGGCGCTCGCCGGCTACGGGATCGACATCCGCGTGCTCGACGGTCCGATCGGTGCGGCGTCGGCGCTGAAGATGTCGTATGCCGGCATCACCAAGGGCTTTACGGCGCTCGGCGCCGCCATGATGCTGGCGGCGACCCGGGACGGAGCCGCCGAGGCACTGCGGTCCGAGCTGGCCCGCAGCCAGCCGGCGCTGCTCGCCTGGCTGACGCGACAGGTGCCGAGAATGTATCCCAAGGCCTACCGGTTCGTCGCCGAGATGGAGGAGATCGCCGGCTTTGTCGGCGCTGATCCCGCAGCGCACCAACTGTTCCAGGGCGCCGCTCGGCTTTATCATAGGCTCGCCGAGGATGATCGCTCGACCGGGCAGGAAACGACAGCCCTGAGCACCTTTCTGAAGGGCGAGAGCTGACGCGCCTACAGCATGTCCCGGCGAAAGCCTGCCCTCGGGCTTGACCCGTGGCTTGACCCGAGGGTGGACCCGGTTCGCCGATCAAGGACATGCGCAACAAGGGAATCGACAGCGCTTCCCGGGTCGAGGCGCTGCAACAAGTGATTCACTGGGACCGGGACGCGCCGCCGTGTCCTCTCCGCCGGGCGCCCGGTGCATCACCGATGCATCGTATCGTGTTGCCTTTGGATCACACTTATTTTTAATGCGCCGATTGTGCTTGAACGCGTTCGCGGGGCTGTTATCAATTTCATCAGAGGACCTCCAGTTGTTCACGACACAGCACCAGAGAGGCGTTTGGCGGCAGCCTGTGAGCTGCCTGCTCGCCTACGTACTCGTCCTGCAGGCGTTCCTGATCGCTCTGTCGGGGGCACAACTCGGCCTCGCCGGCACGACCGGCGACGGCTCGCTTGCCATCGAGCTGTGCCTGCACGAGACCGGCGACGCACCGGCCCTGCCCGACCGGCATGCCGACAAGGACCACTGCGCCTTGTGCGTCGCCTGCGGTCATCATGTGTTCGCACCGCCCGCTCCCATGGCGCCGTGGCCCGTTGTGGCAGGTGCGCACCTGGTGCTCTGGCCCGGCAGGGAGCAGCCCGTCGCGACGACCGGTGCGCATCTCGATCACCGGCCCCGAGGACCTCCGGTCGCGGCGTGACGTGAGGCGGCCCGAGCGGCCGCCTGCTCGCAATCACGTTCCGATGACACCGGAGAATCCAGATCATGTATCGCACCATGTTG
>JBEKZK010000573.1:0-3984 GCA_049509935.1 Xanthobacteraceae bacterium
TCATGCGAGCCTTCGGCTGTACTATCACGAGCGGATCATATCACGACCCGGCCCTACGCCGCGACCGCTGCTGCACGTTCGCGTCCGCCCGGATAAGTCAATCTTATCGCTGACGACATGCCGTCGAACCGCGTCGGGTCGGCACCGCGGACCAAGTCAGGCGGCGTGAGCGACGCCCGTCGCCTGGGCGGCGTTGATCGCCTCGACCGAACGAAAGATCGCCGACCACAGGCGGCCGATCTCCGCACCCGCGAGCGAATGGGGGTCCGCCTCGCCGACGCTCGCGCCCGCCGCCAGAGAGGTGACGAAGCTCGCCCGCTGGCTGATCTGACCGGACCACACCGGGATCGTGAGCCGGTCGAGCTCGGCGCGCGACTGCGCCACCGCCGGCGACTCCTTGTCGTCGCGCTTTACCGGCGCCGCGTTGATCACCACCGCGTAGGGCTTGCCGCGCTCGCGCGCGATCGTCACCGTCTCGCGGACGGCGTCGAGATCGAAGAAGCCCGGCCGCGCCGGGATGACCACCAGGGTGGCGGCGCGGATCGCCTCGTGCACCACGACCCACATCGTCGGCGCGGTGTCGATGAACACCCATTCGACGCCCTCGAGCATCGCATGGGCGATGAGCCCGTCGACGCCCCGCGCCGCGGTCCGCAATGGCAGCGCCGCGTCGGCACGCTTGGCGTGCCAGAGCGCCAGCGAGCCTTGCGGGTCGGCATCGACGATGAGGCAACGATGCCCCAGCCGGTGAGCGAAGGCCGCAAGATGCGCCGTCAAGGTGCTCTTGCCGGCGCCGCCCTTGCGTGACGCAAAGGTGACCACGTTCATGGGCTTGCCCCCAACTTTGGCTCGCCCCAGCCTGCCGCGGTCATGGTTAACAGATGGTTAGCGGCGGTCGGTCCTGCACCCCGGCGGCGGGCAGGAGTGCATTCCGGCGTTCGTTGTTGATGCCCGACGCATAGCCCTTATCCAACGCTGAGATGGGCCGGACGCGTAAACGACTGTGAATTGCAGGACCGGCGCGGGCAAACTTGCCGGGGCGCCGAAGTTGGCTCAATCTCAATCATGGACGCCACCCGCCGGAGACGATCGGCTCGATGATCCGTACCGAAACGGCCACGGTCGTGTTCACCGACATCGTCGGCTCGACGGAGCTCTCGAGCCGCCTCGGGCACGACGCCTACGAGGCCGTCCGCCGGGCGCACTTCGAGACGCTGCGCCTGGCCGCTTCGATCCACCACGGCGTCGAGATCAAGAGCACCGGCGACGGCCTGGTGTTCGCGTTCACCAGCGCGGCCGAAGCGGTCGCCTGCATGATCAGGATGCAGCGGTCGGTCGATCAGGTGGCGCGCCGCACCGGCGGAGAGCCGAGGATCCGGGTCGGCGCCTCGAGCGGCGAGGCGACGCGCGACGGCAACGACATTTTCGGAGTTGCGGTCGTCGAAGCCGCCAGGCTGTGCGCCGCCGCATCCCCCGAGCAGATCCTGGTGTCCGACCTGGTGCGCGCCTTGACCCGCGGGCTCGGATACAAGTTCGCGGCAGCCGGAGATCTCGTCCTCAAGGGCCTTCCCGAGCCGGTTTGCGCGTGTACGATCGAGTGGGAGCCGGACGAGGCGCGCGACGGCGGGATGCCGCTGCCGCCGAAGATGACCGGCGTGCCGGCCGTTGCCCTGTGCGGGCGCGAGCCCGAGGAGGCGATCATCAGGCGCTGCTGGACCGCCGCCAGGCGGGGACAGCGCCAGGTGGTTCTGCTCGCCGGGGAGCCCGGCATCGGCAAGACCCGGCTGGGGATCGAGGCCGCGCGCAGCGCGCACCGCGAAGGCGCAATCGCACTGTTCGGCGCCTGCGACGAGGACATCGTCCATTCCTACAGGCCGTTCGTGGAGGCGCTGCGGCACTACGTGATGAACGCGCCCGACGACCAACTGCTTCAGCACGTGCACGAGCACCGCGGCGAGCTGCTGCGGATCGTGCCCGAATTGGCGCAGCGCGTTCCCAATGTCCCGAAGCCGCAGACCGCCGAGGCGGAAACCGAGCGCTTTCTGATGTTCGAGGCGGTCACCGGCCTGCTCGCCGCCGCCTCGCAGCAGAGCCCGATCGTGCTCGTTCTCGACGATCTGCAATGGGCCGCGGTGCCGGATCTGTTGCTGCTCAAGCACATCGTTCGTTCGCCGCTGCCGATGCGTCTTCTTGTCGTCGCCACCTATCGCGACGTCGAGCTGTCGCGCAAGCACCCGCTGACCGCCGTGCTCGCCGACCTTCGCCGCGAAACCGGCATCGAGCGTATCGCGGTGCGCGGGCTCGACGAAAGCGGAGTGATCGAGTTCGTCACCGCGGCGGCCGGCCACGAGCTCGACGAGCAGCAGCTCGCGCTGGCGCGCCTGATCGGCCGGGAGACCGAGGGAAGCCCGTTGTTCATCGGTGAGATCCTGCGCAACCTGACGGAATCCGGAGCGGTCGTCCGGGCCGGGGACCGCTGGGAGATTCGCGGAGACATCCGCAATCTGGGCATTCCCGAGGGCGTGAAGGAGGCAATCGGCCGACGGCTGTCGCGGCTGTCGGACGAGACCAACCGGGTGCTGAGTCTCGCGTCGGTGATCGGGCGCGAGTTCGATCTCACCCTGCTTACCCAGATCGCCGAAATGTCGGTCGATGGCGCGATCGATGCCCTCGACGAAGCGAAGTCGGCGGCGCTGATCACCGAGGTCGCAGGCGAGACCGACCGTTACGCGTTCACCCATGTGCTGATGCGCGCTGCGCTGTACGACGAGATCAATCCGGCCCGGCGCGCCCGCATGCATCAGCGCGCCGGCGCCGCGCTGGAGCAGCTGAGCGCCGGCGGCGCGCCCTTGCGCGTCGACGAGCTGGCGCGTCACTGGATGGCGGCGACCAACATCGGAGATGCCGCCAAGGCCGTCGGCTATGCCCGCCAGGCCGGGGACAAGGCTCTGGCCGGCCTCGCCTTCGAGGAAGCCGCGACCTACTACGAGCAGGCACTCGCCGCGCTGGACCCCCACGATCGCGGAGCCGACGTGCACCGTTGCGATCTGCTGATCGCGCTCGGCGACGCGCAGCGACGCTCGGGCGACGCCGGCCATCTTCGCACCGTGGCCCAGGCCGTCGAGGTCGCCCGGTCGCTGGGCGACGCCAGGCGTCTCGCCCTGGCGGCGCTCGATCATGCGCGCCCCGGCTACTTGATCGCCAATGCCAACGTGGTCGACGAGCGCCTGATCGCGCTCTACGAGGAGGCGATCGCCGCCCTCGGCGACGGCGGCGAGGACGTGCTGCGCGCCCGGCTCCTGGCCCAGCTCGCCGGCGAGCTGCTGTATACGCCGCGGCGCGCGCGACGGATGGCGCTGTCACGCGACGCCGTGGGAATTGCGCGGCGGTGCGGCGACAAGGCGGTCCTCGCCCAGGTGCTCAACCTGTGCGCCGCCGTCATCAACCACCCGACGACGCTGCAGGACCGCCTCGAGATGACTGCCGAGCTCGGCCGGCTGGCGGATGAGCTCGGCAACCTGGAGACGCGCTGGACCGCCGCCTACCAGCGGTTCGGGGCGCTGCTCGAGGCGGGCGACATCGCCGGCGCCGAGCAGATGCTCGGCCGCATGAACGAGCTCGCCCCGAGCCTGCGCCAGGCCTTCTTCAGCTGGCCCACCAGCTTCGCCGCCGCCATGATGAGCGTGATGCGCGGACTTCCCGACGCCGAGCAGGCCGTGTCGGCCGCATTCCAGGTGGGAAGCGCCGGAGGCGAGCCGGATGCCAGGATCCTGTATCTCGGCCAGCTCTTCGTCATCCGCCGGGATCAGGGCCGCTACGGAGAGCTGGTCGAGACGCTGCGCGGGTTTGTCGACGAGTATCCGCACCTGCCGGTGTGGCGGGTGACGCTGGCGGGACTCTATTGCGAGACCGACCAGCTCGACGAGGCGCGCGCCGAGATGCACAGCCTCGCCGCCGGCGATTTCGAGATTCCGCTCGACTGGA
>JBEKZK010000574.1:0-3972 GCA_049509935.1 Xanthobacteraceae bacterium
CGCCACCATCAAGGCGCGGCTCATTGATTTCGCAGCCGGGTCCTACCGGGTTCCGCCCGAGCAGATCGCGTTCCGCGACAACCAGGTGCTGATCGGCAACCGCGCCATCTCGTTTCCCGACCTGGTCAAGCAGGCGTATCTGGCGCGCATCTCGCTGTCCTCGACCGGCTTCTACCGCACCCCCGACATCCACTGGGACGCGGCGCGGGCGACGGGGCGGCCATTCTTCTATTTCGCTTACGGGGCGGCGTGCGTCGAGGTCGTCGTCGACGTCACCACCGGCGAGATGAAGGTGACGCGGGTCGACATCCTGCACGACGTCGGCCGCTCGCTCAATCCGGCGATCGACATCGGCCAGATCGAAGGCGGCTTCGTGCAGGGCATGGGGTGGCTGACCACCGAGGAGCTGGTGTTCGACGCGCGCGGGCGGCTGCTCACACATGCGCCGTCCACCTACAAGATCCCTTGCGCGTCCGACGTGCCGGCGGATTTCCGCGTCGCCCTGTTCGATGGTGCCAACCGGGAAAACACCATCCACCGCTCCAAGGCGGTCGGCGAGCCGCCGTTGATGCTCGCCATTGCGGTCTTCGCCGCGATCGCCGACGCCGTCCATAGTTTGGCCCCGGGCCGGATGGTGCCGCTCGATGCCCCGGCGACCGCGGAATCAATCTTGCATGCAATCCGATCCGTGACCGATCATACGGAACGTCGTGGCACCGACGAGGAACGGGTTTGATGTCGGTCTGGCCTGCCATCGAGCGATACATTGCGGAGCACAATGTGGCGGCGCTGGTGACGCTCGCCGGGGCGCGCGGCTCCAGCCCGCGCGAGGTCGGCGCCCGCATGGTGGTGCGCCCCGATGGCGGTTTTTCCGGCACCATCGGCGGCGGCGCCCTGGAATGGGCCGCCCTGGCCGAGGCGCAATCGCTGCTGGCGCGGCGCGGCGGCAGCCCGGTCCGCCGCTTCACCAAGGCGCTCGGCCCGGAGCTCGGGCAGTGCTGCGGCGGCCATGTGACCATCACCATCGAGCGCTTCGACGCCTCCGACCGCGCAGCGGTCGCGAGCCTGTCCGCGGCGGAGCAGGCCGGCGGGATGGTCACGGTGGCGACCCCCGACCGCACCGGACGCCTGACGCGGCGGGTGCTGGCTGGCGACGAGGCGGCCGCACTCGCGGAAGAAGGCTATGTGCGGCATGCCGATGGCCGCATCATCGAACGGTTCGGCGAGGCGAGGACCCCGCTCTATCTGCTCGGGGCCGGCCATGTGGGCCGCGCGCTCGCGACCGCACTGGCTCCGCTGCCCTTCGTGGTGACGTGGATCGATCCGCGTCCGGCCGCTTTCCCGGCCGACATTCCGGCCAATGCCACGACCATCGCCGATCCCGATCCGGTGCGGCTGCTCGATCGCGCTCCCAGCGGCGCCCTGGCCGCGGTCATGACCCACAGCCACGCGCTCGATCTCGACCTGGTGGTCGCCGCGCTGCGATCGGACAGGTTCATCGATGTCGGCCTGATCGGCAGCGCCACCAAGCGGGCGCGATTCGTCAGCGCCATGCGCACGATCGGTATCCCGGAGACCGCGATCGATCGGCTCAACTGTCCGATCGGGCTCACCACCATTCGCGACAAGGCCCCGGCCGTCATCGCGGCGTCCGTGGTGGCGCGGCTTCTGATGGTGCGCGAGGCGGCCCGCGGCATCGCCCCGGTGCCGGGCTCCAACGCCGACGACCTTCACGCCGCCAGGGGAGCTGGTCATGCTTGACGCCAGGCCGGCCGGACCGCCGGACGGAATGCCGCTGCTGCAGACCGTTGGGCTCACCAAGCGGTTCGGCAGCTTCGTCGCCGTCAACGCGGTGGACCTGGAGCTGCACGCGTCCCGCATCCATGCGCTGCTGGGCGAGAACGGCGCCGGCAAGTCGACCATGGTGAAGATGATGTACGGCCTGCTGGCGCCGAGCGACGGCGAGCTGCGCTTCTCCGGCCGCAGCGTCGAGCTCGCCAACCCGGCCGAGGCCCGGGCGCTTGGCGTCGGCATGGTGTTCCAGCATTTTTCCCTGTTCGAGAGCCTGACGGTGGCGGAGAACGTCGCCCTCGGACTCGACGGCAAGGAGCCGTTCGCCGAGCTGACCGCGCGGCTTGCGGAAGTATCGCGGACCTACGGCCTGCCGCTCGAGCCGTCGCGCGAAGTGTGGCGGCTCTCGATCGGCGAGCGCCAGCGCATCGAGATCGTGCGCGCGCTGCTGCAGAACCCCAAGCTGCTCATTCTCGACGAGCCGACCGCAGTGCTCACGCCGCAGGAAGCCGATCAGCTGTTCGTCACCCTGGAGCGGCTGCGCGGCGAGGGGCGCGCCATCCTCTATATCAGCCACAAGCTCGACGAGGTGAAGCGGCTGTGCGACATGGCGACCGTCCTGCGCGGCGGCCGCAAGGTCGCGACCTGCGATCCGCGACAGGAGACAGCGGCGTCGCTCGCCACCATGATGGTCGGCGCCGCCGTCAAGGAGCTCAAGCACGCGCCGGTCGCGCACCGTGGGGTTCCGCGCCTGTTCGTCGAGCACCTGACGCTGCCGCCCGACGACCCTCACGGCGTTGCCCTCGACGACGTCACGCTGGAGGTCTGCGGCGGCGAGATCGTCGGCATCGCCGGCGTCGCCGGCAACGGCCAGGACGAATTGTTCGCCGCGCTGTCGGGCGAGCGGCTGGCGACCGGCGAGGCCCACATTGCGATCGACGGCGAGGCCGCCGGGGAGCTGTCGATCACGGCGCGCCGCAGGCTCGGCGCCGCCTTCGTTCCGGAGGAGCGCCTCGGCCACGCCACCGCGCCGCGGTTCAAGCTCAGCGACAACGCGCTGGTCTCGGGCCACGCGGCGAGCGGCATGACGCTCTACGGCTTCATCCTTCCGGCGGCGATGATGGCGGTCGTCGACAAGGCGACCGAGGCCTTCGACGTGCGCAAGGCCAAGCGCGATCCCGAGGCGGTGAGCCTGTCGGGCGGCAACCTGCAGAAGTTCGTGGTCGGCCGCGAGATTCTGCGCGAGCCGGGCGTGCTCGTGGTCAGCCAGCCGACCTGGGGCGTCGATGCCGGCGCCGCCGCCACCATCCGCCAGGCGCTGATCGATCTCGCCGGGCGCGGCTCGGCGGTTCTGGTGATCAGCCAGGATCTCGACGAGCTCGAGGAGATCGCCGATCGCATCGCCGTCATGTTTCACGGCAGGCTGACGAAGCCGCGCGACGCGCACACCACCGACCGCTCGACCATCGGCCTGATGATGGGCGGCGTCGACGTGCCCGAACAGGAGACCGCGCATGCAACTCGCCCTTGAGCGCCGCCCCGAGCGCTCGAACGTCCTGGCGGTGCTCTCGCCGTTGCTGGCGGTGGTGCTGACGCTGGTGACCGGCGCCTGCCTGTTCGCCGTGCTCGGCAAGAACCCGGTGACGGCGCTGTCGGTCTACTTCCTCGATCCGCTGACCGACCCCTATTCGCTGCAGGAGATCGTCGTCAAGGCGACGCCCCTGGTGCTGATCGCCGTCGGGCTGTCGCTGTGCTACCTCGCCAATGCGTGGAATATCGGTGCCGAGGGCCAGTTCCTGATGGGGGCGGTGGCGGGCACATGGGTCGAGGTTTCGACCCATGGCGGCGACGCCGGCGGCTGGGTGCTGCCGGCCATGCTGGTGGCCGGAGCGGTCGCCGGCGCCGCCTACGCGCTGATCCCGGCGGTGCTCAAGGTGCGCTACGGCGCCAGCGAGATCCTCACCAGCCTGATGCTGGTCTACGTCGCCGATCTTTTCCTCGATTATCTGGTGCGCGGCCCCTGGCGCGATCCCCAGGGCTTCAATTTTCCGACCACCGCCGAGTTCGATTCCGGCGCCACCATGCCGCTGCTGATCGAAGGCAGTCGGGTGCATCTCGGCGCCGTGATCGCGCTCATCGTCGTCGTGGTCACCTGGATCACCCTGCGGCGCAGCATCAAGG
>JBEKZK010000575.1:0-3971 GCA_049509935.1 Xanthobacteraceae bacterium
GCGCCGCCACCGACCGGATGCTGGGCTTTCCCGATCGCGAGCTGGAAGGGATCGATGATTTCGGCGAGCCGATCACCGTCGAGAGCATGGAGGCGCATTTCGCCCGGCAGGACGAGACCCGCGCCAGCGTCCTGTCCCGCCATCCGGAGCTGGTGGCCGACGTGGAACGGCTGTTCCGCCGGCCTTAGCGCCTCCCCACCGGGAACGGGTGGGTGCTCGACAGGCCACCGTCGACCGCGAAGGCCTGGCCGTTCACGTAGGATGCGTCGTCGCTCGCGAGAAACAGTGCCATCGCGGCGATCTCGTCCGGCGCGCCGTGGCGCTGCAGCGGGTTCAACTGGCCGATCCGGTCTGCCGTCCCCCGCTCCCTCGCACGCTCGAAGATCGGCCGGGTCATGCCGGTCTCGATCAGGCCCGGGCAGATGGCGTTGACCCGCACCCCGGTCCCGGACAGCGAGCTCGCCGCCGTCTGCACCAGGCTGATGACGCCGGCCTTGCTGGCGCTGTAGGGGTTGCCGCCGGCGTTGGCGCGCAGGCCGGCGACCGAGGCGGTGCAGACGATCGACCCGCCGCCCCGCCGCACCATGTGCGGCGCCGCGTGCTTGATCGCCAGGAACGGCCCGATCAGGTTGACGCGCAGCACCTCCTCCCAGTACTCGACCGTCTGCTCGAGCAGCGGGATCAGCCCGCCGCTGATGCCCGCATTGGCGTATAGGACGTCGAGCCCGCCGAACGTCGCCACCGCCTCCTCGACGAACGATTTGACGTCCGGTTCCGATCCCGCATCGGCGGCGCGCGCCACCGCGCGGCCGCCGGCCGCCGTGATCTCCGCCACCGTCTCGTCGACCGCGGCCTTCGCCCGGTCGACCGCCAGCACGACAGCACCTTCGGCGGCGAACAGCCGTGCGCTGGCGCGACCGATGCCGCTGCCGGCGCCCGTGACGATGGCGCGCTTGCCGCGCAACCGCCCATGTCCCTGATCGTCCGGCGCCATGCACACTCCCGCGCGTTCAGCAGCCCGGTATACGACGGCCATCGCGGCGTGTCACCCGGGCGCCCCGTGGAGAGCCCCGGCCCGTGAGGCGAATCCACCCTACAGCATCAGCAATCCGAGCCGGACCGCCTGGGCGACCGCATCGGTGCGCCCGGTCGAATCGAGCTTTTCCAGGATCGAGGCGACGTGGAACTTCACGGTGTGGATCGAAATGTCGAGCTGACGGGCGATGAGCTTGTTGGTGGCGCCGGCCGCCATTCGCTCCAGCACCTGCAGCTCCCGCGGGGTCAGCGCGGCGGCGTCGGGGTCCGCTTCGCCGGGTCCGGAATGCGGCGGCGCATCCAAGGCGTCCGCGAGCAGGGTCTTCGGTACGACGACGAGGCCGAGGGCGACGGCCTCGACGACGACCAGCAGCTGGGCCGCCGAGAAGGCCGGCGGCAGGACGCCGGCAGCGCCCGCCCGCAGCGCCGCGGCCTGGTCGCCGCGGTCGGCGATGACGATCGTGCGGCCGCCCGTCCGTTGCCGCCGCGGGCCGTCGGTGATCGTCACGTCGGCCACCCGTTCGTCGGGGTCGACGATGCGGATGCCGGCCTCGTCGAGCAGCTCGGCGACCCGATCGGCGAGCGCCGGCTCGCCGATCAGGATCTCCACCGCGACCGCAGGCCCGGCGTCTTCCAGCGAATCCTGCCTCAAGATGCCGGTCTCTCGCCGACCGTGACGTCGGCCGACGCCGGCTTGCCGGCGCGCAGCAGCGCCAGCTCCGCCTTCTGCCCGACGGCATCGGGACCGAGCCGGCGCAGGACCTCGCGCACGCCGCGCACCGGCTCGCCGTTCCAGGCGGTCACCACGTCGCCGAGCAGGACGCCGGAGCGGTGCCCGGGCCCCTGTGGATCGACGCTGATCACGATGACGCCGCGCGGCTCGGCGAGCGCCAGCGAGCGGGCGAGCGTATCGTCGATGCGCACCGGCTGCAGGCCGAGACCGAGGTAGCCGCGCGCGATCCTGCCGCGCGCCAGCAGCTGCGCCGCCACCCGCTCGATCGTCGGGGCCGGGATGGCGAGCACGCTGCGGCGCGGGCCGAGGACCGCCATCCCGGTCGCCTCGCCCCCCGCGTTGAGCACGATGCCGCCCTCGCTGCGCGGGTCGAGGCGCAGATCGAGACGGATGAGCCGCTCCAGCTGTCCGCCGCGCATGCTGCGCCACGGCCCGCCGGCGACCGAGACGACGCCGAGATGGGAGATGGGGCCTTCGCCGCGACGGCCGACCACGACGGCGATCTGGCCGGAACGGGGCTCGTCGGCCGCGTTCAGCGTCAGCGCCGGCACCGCGGTCTCGGCGATGCGCAGCACGGCGAGGTCGGTGCTCGGGTCGCGGCCCGCCAGCGTCGCGGCGATCCGGCGGCCGTCGGGCAGAATAACGAAAATGTCCTCGTCGGCTTCGAGCGCCTCGTCGGCCGTCACCACGACGCCGGGCCGCCACACGAACCCGCTGGAGGTCAGCCGCCGCCGGCCCTCGATCGCCACGGTGCTGTGCGAGACCCGCGCCACTATCTCGGCCAGATGGTTCGACAGCGCCAGAAGGACATCGGTCGGGGATTGATCAGACATGACGGGCTCCGTTCGTTGATGTTCCATTCATATGTGGGATTTCTGGCCGCGCTCCTACTGCCCGAGTGGCCAGGGTTGCCTCGGGCAACAATTCCCGGTCCGAAGGTTGGAGTGTCGCATTCAATCGTCGGTGCTATGCTGGCGTCCGGCCGGGCAAGTGCGTCACGTGACGGATGAAAACGTACGCGAGTGATGTTCTCGTCATCGGCGGCGGCCTCGCCGGTATCGTGTCGGCGCTCGAGCTGATCGATCACGGCCACGACGTGCTGATCCTCGATCGCGACGAGGAAGCCGTGTTCGGCGGCCTCGCCCGGGAGAGTTTCGGCGGACTGTTCTTCGTCGGCAGCCGCGAGCAGCGCCGCAACGGAATTGTGGACTCGCAGGCTCAGGCGCTGGCCGACTGGCACTCGTTTGCCGAGTTCGGTCCCGACGACCGGATGCCGAGGCTGTGGGCCGAGCGCTACATCGAGCGCTGCATTCCCGACATCTACGAGTTCCTGCGCCGCCACGGCGTGTCGTTCCTGCCGCTGCCGCTGTGGGTCGAGCGCGGCGACCAGCGTCCCGGCAATTCGGTGCCGCGCTTCCACATGGTGTGGGGAACCGGCCGCGAGCTCGCCACGCGGCTGATCGCGGCGCTGCTCGGGCATCCGAACGCGCACCGCCTGACGCTCCGGTTACGCCACCGCGTCGATCGGCTGGTCAGCCAGGATGGCCGCGTGTGCGGCTGCGTCGGGCTGCAGGAATCCGACGGCACGCCGTTCGAGGTGCGCGCCCGGCACGTCATCGTGGCGACCGGCGGCATCAACGGCAATATCGATCGCGTCAGGGCCAACTGGCACCGCGACTGGAACCGTCCGCCCGACGTCATCCTCAACGGCTCGCATCGCTACGCCGATGGCCGGCTGCACGACGCCGTGGTGGCGGCCGGCGGAACGCTGACGCACCTCGACAACATGTGGAACTATGCGTCCGGCGTGCATCACTGGCGGCCGCGCAAGCCGCTGCACGGGCTGTCGCTGGTGCCGCCGCGATCGGCGCTGTGGCTCAACTATCGCGGCGAGCGGATGTCACCGCCGCTGGTCAGTGGCTTCGACACCCGGGCCCTGGTGACGGCGGTCTGCGCCCAGGCACGGCCATACAGCTGGCAACTGCTCAACCGGCGCATCGCGCTGAAGGAGCTCGCGGTGTCGGGCGCCGAGTTCAATCCGTCGATCCGCGAGAAGAGCTGGCTCGGCCTGCTGCGCGACACGCTGCTGGGCAATCGCTGGCTGGTCCGCGAGCTCACCGAGAACTGCGCGGACGTCGTCATCGCCCAGTCGCTGTCGGAGCTGGTCGGCAAGATGAACGCCCGGCAGGGCGACGGCAGCGTC
>JBEKZK010000576.1:0-3957 GCA_049509935.1 Xanthobacteraceae bacterium
CGCGATTCCCGGCGGGGTCAACCAGAACCTCGCGGCCGAGACCCGCGACGTGCTGCGCCGGGAGATCGACCAGATCATCACCTGGTGCGGCGAGGCCCTGGAGCGCCACAAGGGCTACGTCGCGGCCCACCAGGCGCTTCACCGCGACTTTGCGCGTATGCGATCCAACTTCGTGAGCCTGGTCGGGCCGCACGGGACCATGGATCTCTATGACGGCCGGCTGCGCGCAATCGACGCCGATGGCCAGGCGATCTTCGACGGGGTGAGGCCGGCCGACTACCGCGATCACTTCATCGAGGAGGTCCGGTCCTGGACCTACCTGAAGTTTCCGCACATCCGCTCGCTCGGCCGCCAGGACGGCTGGTACCGGGTCGGACCGCTCGCCCAGATCAATTGCTGCACGTCGATCGACACGCCGCTCGCCGAGGCGGCGCGCCGCGACTTCATCTCGGAGAATCACGGGGCGCCGGTTCATGCCACCCTCGCCTACCACTGGGCGCGACACATCTGTCTCATTCACAGCGCCGAGAAGATCAAGGAACTGCTGTTCGATGACGACCTGCAAGGAACCGACCTGACGGTGCGGGGGGAGCGGCGGCCGGAAGGCATCGCCTGCATCGAGGCGCCGCGCGGGACCCTGTTCCATCATTACGTGGTCGACGACAACGACCAGGTCGTCAGCGCCAATCTCATCGTCTCCACCACCAGCAACAACGAGGCGATGAACCGCGCGGTGAGACAGGTGGCGATCGACGACCTGTCCGGACGCGAGATCACCGAAGGGCTGCTGAACCACGTCGAGGTCGCGATCCGCGCCTTCGACCCGTGCCTCTCGTGCGCGACCCACGCACTGGGGCAGATGCCGCTGATCGTGACCCTGGAGGACGCGGACGGGTCGCCGATCGCGACGGGGACCAGGCAATGAACGGGCTCGCGGCGTTCCGCCGGCGCGATGGGCGGGCATCTGGCGCTTGCGCACCTCGGGTGCTCGTCCTGGGATACGGCAATCCCGGCCGCCAGGACGACGGTCTCGGCCCAGCGGCAGCCGCCGCGATCGAGAAGCTGCATTGGCCGGGCGTGACCACCTGCGACAACTATCAGCTGGTCATCGAGGATGCGCTGGAGATCGCCGACAACGATATCGTCTGGTTCGTGGACGCGGCGCGCAATGGTGCCGAACCCTTTGACGTGCGGCCGCTGTCGGCGGCGCCTGCCGTCGCCTTCACGAGTCACCTGGTCCGGCCCGAAGCGCTGCTGGCGATCGCCGACCGGTGCCTCGGCAGATCGCCGGAGGCCTATCTGGTCGCAATTCGCGGCTATGAATTCGAGTTCCTCGAAGGTCTCACCGACCGCGCCGCGGACAATCTGGCACGAGCCGTGACGCTGATCCGCCACCGGATCGGCGACCTCCTGGAAGCGCCGCCATGAATATCGGCCTGGGCAGCAGACGAAAGACGATTCTTCTGGTCGATGCCGACCCGCATGCGCGCGCGGTGCTGCGCAACGCCCTGGAAGCAGCGGGCTTCACCGTCGGCGAAGCCGCGAGCGGCCGGGAGGGCGAACGGACCGCGCTGCGCGTCAAGCCGGATGCGATCCTGGCCGACCTGATGATGGAGACCATCGACGCGGGCGGCGTCATCGCCGACAATCTCAAGAATTTGGGCAGCCAGATCCCGATCTACATCGTGAGCACCGCCAGCGACGCGCTGATCGGAGCGGTCGGCCTGCGCGAGCTCGGCGTTTCCGGCGTGTTTCTCAAGCCGGTCGATCCGGCGATCGTGCTCCAGACACTGAAGGTACGGCTGGGCACGAGCTGACGCTGTGGATGCCGATGCGATGCACGAGATGACAGTCGCCGAAAGCCTGGTGGAGCTCATCGAGGACGAGGGGCGCGCCCAAGGCTTTTCGCGGGTGCGGCAGATCCGCGTGAGGATCGGCGCGCTGGGGCATGTCGAACCCGATGCGCTGCGCTTTTGTTTCGCTGCGGTCAGCCACGGGACCATCGCCGAGGGGGCCTGCCTCGAGCTGGAGACGGTGGCGGGCGAGGGCTGGTGCCCGGTCTGCGCGCGGACGGTGGCCATCGCGGAACGCCACGACATCTGCCCGGATTGCGGGAGTTGTCAGGTACGGATGACGGCCGGTGCCGAGCTTCGGCTGGCGGAACTGGAGGTCGATTGATGTGCACGATCTGCGGCTGCCATGCCGCCACCGGCGAAGGACCGAGGAACGCACCCGTCGATTCGCGGCGACCCGGGCGCCACGGGCCGGGCGGCGAGCAGGGGTTCATCGACGGAAACCCGTCGCGCGACGGGCGTCATCCGGACCGGCACGATCCGCACGATCATCGGCATCATGCCCGCCCCCGTGGCGACCACGGTGCGATCGACTTCGGCGCCGGGCTCGCGGGCGTCCACGTGCCGGGGATGAGCCAGGAGCGGATCATCCGGATCGAGCGCGACATCCTGTCCAAGAATGACGCCTTCGCGCGAGCCAACAGAGCCCGGCTGAAAGCGGGCGGCATCCTCGCACTCAACCTCGTCTCCAGCCCCGGCTCCGGCAAGACGTCGCTGCTGGTCCGTGCGATCGACGACCTGAAATCTCGCTTTCCGATCGCCGTGATCGAGGGCGACCAGCAGACCTCGAACGACGCGGACCGCATCCGCGCAACCGGGGCTCCGGCCATCCAGATCAACACCGGCAAGGGCTGCCACCTCGACGCCCACATGGTCGGTCATGCCCTCGACCGGCTGCCGTTGGCGGCGGGCGGCCTGCTCTTCATCGAGAACGTCGGCAACCTGGTGTGCCCGGCGGCCTTCGATCTCGGAGAGGCGCACAAGGTGGTGGTGCTGTCGGTCACCGAGGGCGAGGACAAGCCGCTGAAATATCCGGCCATGTTCGAGCAGGCGGACCTGATGCTCCTGAACAAGGCCGACCTGCTGCCGCATCTCGACTTCGACGTGGATGCCTGCACGGAATTTGCCCGGCGCGTCAATCCGCTGATCGACATTCTCACCCTGTCGGCCCGGACCGGCGACGGCCTGACCGCGTTCTACCGCTGGATCGAGCAGCAAGTCCGGTCCAACATGACGGCCGCATAGTCGCGACGCGAACTTCGGGGCCCGCGCATTTCTGATCACGAGACCAAACAACGTCCAGGAGGACGCCAGCAAGGGAGAAGGCACATGAAGACGTTCGCGGCGGCGGGTCCCGTTCCCTGGTGGAAGGAACCGACGAAGGACCAATGGCTGGCCTGGGTGGCGGCGTGGCTCGGCTGGACCCTGGACGCCTTCGACTTCACGATCTTTCTTCTGATCATGGTGCCGATCGCCCAATCCTTCGGCGTCCCTCTGGTCGCCGTGACCGCGGTCTTCACCGTCACCCTCTGGCTGCGCCTGGCGGGCGCGGTCGGATCCGGCTGGCTCGCGGACCGCATCGGCCGCAAGACGCCGCTGATGATCTCGATCCTCTGGTACTCGATCTGCAACTTCCTCGCCGGCCTCGCACCGAGCTTCCTGCTTCTCTTTCTGTTCCGGGCGCTGCTCGGCATCGGCATGGGGGCGGAATGGCCCGCCGGCGCGGCGCTGGCCATGGAATCGTGGCCGCCCCGCTCGCGTGGCTTCATGAGCGGCGTGTTGCAGGGCTCGTGGAGCATCGGCTTTCTGCTCTCCAGCGCGGCCTATGGTCTGCTCTACGACCACATCGGCTGGCGCGGCCTGCTGATGCTGGGCATCCTGCCGGCCTTGACGGTCGTCTGGATCCGCGCCTACGTCAAGGAGCCTGAGGTGTGGAAGGAGAACCGCCGTCTGCAGCGCGAGCACGGCAAGGAATGCCGCGCACCGTTGCTCGACATCTTTCGCTGGCGGCTGCTCCCCAACACGCTGACCGCCTGCCTCTGGATGGCGAGCGGCTTCGTCGTCTACTATTCGGTCTACGGCATGTTCGCCACCCATCTGCAGA
>JBEKZK010000577.1:0-3955 GCA_049509935.1 Xanthobacteraceae bacterium
CGATCAGGTTTCCGGTCACGGCGCAGTGACCCTTGTCGGCGACCGCCAGCACGGCGGTGGGCGCCAACTCGACGCGATCACGGAACAGGATCGACCCGAAATTCTGATTGCGGAGCCGATTGCCCGCCAGGACCAGCGACGCGCCGGTATCGGTGCCGCTCGCGGCGGTGCGATTGAGCGACAGCATCAAGGCGGCGCTGCCCCCGTTCGACAGGATGGTCTCGATCTGATTGTCGATGACGAACAACGAAGCGGGCGTGACGCTGCTGTCGACTTTTCCGGTGACGCCCGCCGGGAGCGGATAGAGCTCGCCGATGAACATCGCGATCTCGGCTTCGGCGAATCCGGTGATGGCCTGCATCAGACCGTCGAAGAGCGTGAGGTTGCTGGCGCCGGCCGGCGGCCCGGAGCCGTTGAGCTGCCACAACAGCCCGGCGACGCAGCCCAGCGAGTTGTTGTCCTGGATGCGCATGGTCCGCCCGTCGACATCCAGGCCCAGCGCCATGATCGTCAGCGTGCTGAAGCGGTTGCCGAGGATCGCCACATTGCCGAGGCGACAGATCAGGTCCGCCGAGACATTGGTGCTACGCAGATCGGCGCTGGTGTTGCCGCAGGCCAGAAGGCCGACGGTGACGACGAGCGGCGCGGGCGGACTGGCCTTGACGATGACGCCGATCGGCGCGTTGAAGGCGATGGCGCGGACCCGGTCGGCGATCCTCAGGCTCAGCAGGGCCGGCGGACTCGAGGGTGGGCTCGACGGAGGACTCCCCGACGGCGAGGCCGGCGGTGACGTCTTGACGATCAGGTCGCGGTTGACCGTGGCATTGCTCGCCGAGGAGGCCGTGGCCACGGTCGCGGTCGCGGTCGACGGGGTGTGGGTCGGCGCCATCGCGGACGTGAAGTTGCAGCCCGCTACAGTCAGACCGGAGCAATCGCCTTCGAGATAGATCGCCGCGCCAAAGACATCGGATGATGCGGCCGCGCCGACGGGCTTGGCAAACTCGATGAGACAGTCCTCGACCGTCAGGTTTCCGGCGGAGACGGCGCGCACGCCGATCATCGACACGAAGCTCGCCTTCGAGACCCGGGCCGCGGCGCCGCCGGCGGCGTCGGCGAGCCGGCCGATCTCGCTCTGCAGCACGTCCGGCAGGGACCCCGACGCCGGAACCAGGCGCAGCCCGCGCAGCGCCACCCCGCTCGCGTTGGTGATAACGATCAGCCCGTCGGAGAACTGGCTCGGATCGCTTCCCGCCGCCGCCGCGATGGTGCCGCCGCCGGCGCAGGACGACAGCGTCAGATTGTCGTGGGCGCCGTTGAGCCGCAGCGAGCCGGCGAGCGCGAAGGTTCCCGCCCCCAGGCAGACGGTCACGTGCTGCGCCAGGGCGGCAGCGCGATCGACCACCGACTGCAGCGTGTTGGTGGCGGTGAGGTCGGCCGGCGCGACATTCACGGTGCAGCAGCCTGCCGGCCGCCTGGTCAGCGCCACCAGGTTGGCGAAGCTCTGACGGCAGTCGTGCGCCTGCTTCCCGGCGGGGTTTCCCCAGGCGATCGTGGCCAGCGGGCACACCCATTCGCGCGGGCCGTCGGGAGGTTGCGGCGCCGTCAGAAGATCCTCGGGATAGACCGCCTGCGGCGTGCCGGGCCGGACCGCGATCAGCCAATAGGCGCCGGCAGCGGCGACTTCGCCCTTTGGCACCGATATCGTGACCTGAACGCCGTTGGTCGAGATCGACACCGGATCGAACAACGCTGTGGCGGTACCGGGAACGAAAGGCTGAAGGCCTTGCCACACCCGCACGAACAGTGGATTGCCGTCGCTGACGTAATCCGCCGGCAAGGCCTGCGAGAGCACCAGATAGTTGGTCGTCCCTCCGGTCGAGGGCGGCCCGTAAGGCTGGGCGAGCGTGGTGACGAAGCCGGTTTCGGCGGCGACGCAGCGGATGATCTTGGTCTTTCCGGTCGGGTCGGTGGCGTCGGGCTCGCTCGCGATGACGGCGGCGGTGCGCAGGATCTCGACGGCCTGGTTGGCCTGCGGCGTGTGAAAGGCGTCCGGCGGGTCGCTCGCCAGCTGCAGCATGGTGCCGTTCGCCGCGATGTCGACGACGCGATAGAGAAAGCTCGCATTGTCGTAGCCCCACAGAAGGCTCGCGGGGCCGCCCGGTGAGCCGGCGCCGGTGCCGGCAATCCGCACTCGGATCAGCTGATTTTCGGCGCCGAGATATCCGCCGGTCGCGACCGGATCGCACGGATCGGACGGGGCGCCGCTCTGCACAAAGCTCACCTGCAGCCGCGACTGCGGCTCGAGGCGCATCGTGGCGGAGTCGAACGACCAGCCGGCAGCCAGCCAGCGGTCGGTCAATTCGGTCCAGGCCTTGGCGCAGTCTGCGGTACTCACCGGCGCGCGCTCGACGCGGCGGACGAGGCGCAGCCTTTGCGTGGTGTCGACGCCGCCGAGCGCGACATCGAGCAGGTCGGGGTCCTCAACCGCGCTGAGCTCGTGCTCGTGGACGCTCAGATAGACGACCTCGTCGCGGACCTTGCCGGTGAAGGTGGGCATCGGCGGCGACGGCCAGTCCGGCTGGTCGAAATAGCTGTAGGCGGCCGCCTTGCCGTTCTGCTGCGCCGGAAACACGACGCGCTCGCCGCCGACATACATCGTGCCGGGAGAAATCGCGAAATCGACCGCCTGCCGCTCCGGGAACCTGAACAGGATCTCCGCCACACGAGACGGCGGGCTGCCGGACGACACGCTGATCGCGAACCCGTCGTCGGGCGTGCCGCATGGCCCGATCACGTCGCGCATCTCCGCTTCGGCGCGGTCGTTGACGATCTCCTGGAGCGCGTTGATGTCGCGATCGACGATCACCCTGCCCTGCTGGGCGACGATCCCGGTGTCGGGCTGGCGGCGAACATGGGCCGGCCGGCTGATATCGCTCGACATCGTTCCTCCTCTGCGCCTTCAGCGCGACACGCCTCACGCGGATCAGGTCACGTGGACGATCACCGGCACCAGCCCGGCTGGCATGTATTCCTGGTACTTCAACAGCAGGCCGCGTTCCTTGATCGGGTTCTTGTCGCGGGCGAAGGCCCCCATCTCGGAGCCATCGACCGCGCCGGTGGAAATCGTGTTGGACGGGGTCGCCGAGGCCGTGACATCGGGCATGATCACATCATCGACCAGAGGTCCGAGCTGGCCGTAGCCCGGCTGGCCGAAATCGGTCGCGGTGAACAGCGGCGCCTGTTGATGGACGCGGACGCTTTCGAACTTGCGCGGCAGCACGCTGCCATCGGCCCAGGCGCTGAAACGGACGCAGCCGGTCTGCGCATCGTCGATTTGCGACAGATCCCAGAGAATGGATTCGCTGGCTTCCAGCTGGTGCGCCACGATGCGGCCGAGCACGGTGCAGCGGGAGAGATTGACCACGCCGTCGCCGAACGCGAGCGCGGCGTCGGCCAATTCCAGCGGGAAGGCATCGTCGAGCAGCGCCCGGTTCAAGGCCGGCGACCGCGAGGGCGGCGACCCGACGCCCAGCATCTGCCGGGTCGCGGCCGACAGCGGCACGTTGGCGAACGTCTTCTGCTCGTACAGCGTTGGCGCCCTGACGATCAGGTTCATCAGATCGAGCAGCCTGGCGGGCACGGCTGGCGACGGCGGCGAGGCAAGATGCGGAGGCGAGCCGGGGGCGCCGATGGCGGCGAGGATTCCCGGCTCCAACGCCAGCAATCTGTTCGCCACGAGATCGGTCGATTGCGCCGCGGCGGCCTGCACCAGCCGGGTCTCCAGGCGCTCCGGATCCTTGATGTCGGCGGAAACCATCAGGCCGTCGCCCCTGGTGGGGATCGCCTGCAGAATGCTGTTGGTGATGGTCACGGTCTCGACCAGCCCGCCGTTGCGGGTGCGGACGCCGCCGAGCACGCAGCGGTCGATGGTCAGCGTCGTGACGGTTGCCTCGAT
>JBEKZK010000578.1:0-3948 GCA_049509935.1 Xanthobacteraceae bacterium
CGGAGTCGGCCAGGAGACCGTGGCTCGCCTTGCGCGCGAGGGCCGCGTCGTGCGGCTCGCCAGGGGGCTGTATCAGCTTCCCAACAGCGATATCCAGGCCGAGCACGGCTTTGCCGAAGCCTGCAAGCTGGTTCCCAAAGGTGTCGTTTGTCTCGTATCGGCGCTGCAATTCCACCAGTTGACCGTGCAGCTTCCGCGCTCGATATGGATGGCGATCGAATCGTCCGCCTGGAAGCCGCGTATTGCATATCCGCCGATCCAATTCGTTCGGTTCGGCAAAACCGCTATGTCCGAAGGCATCGAGCGGCATAAGATCGAAGGCGTCACGGTGCGGGTGACGAATCCCGCCAGCACCGTTGCCGATTGCTTCCGGTATCGCAGCAAGGTCGGTTTCGACGTGGCGCTGGAAGGTCTGCGCGAAACCCTGAGAAAAAAGGCGTGCACGCCCGACGCGATCGTTGAGGCGGCGCAAAGCCGCCGTATCTGGACGAAACTCCGCCCCTATCTGGAAGCGACGATCGACCATGGCGGATGAGCCGCGCAACATCGGTGCCTCCGTTCGCGACCGTCTTCGCAATATCGCGCGCAAGAGCGGCATCGATTTTCAGCTGCTGCTGACGCGCTACGTTCTCGAGCGTTTGCTCTATCGCCTCGGCATCTCGGACTATCGCGACGAATTCATCCTGAAAGGCGCCATGCTCTACGCGATGTGGGTCGGGGAGCCTTTTCGCAATACGCGCGACCTCGATCTTCTTGCGCGCAGCGAGCACGGCGCCGCGCGCCTCGCGGAAGCGTTACGGAAAATCTGCTCCACCATGGTTCCCGGCGATGGCGTGGTGTTCGACGCTGAGAACCTGAAGGCCGAATCCATTCGCGAAAATATGCCGTACGGCGGCGTCCGGATTACCACCGTGGCCACACTGAGCAGTGCGCGTGTTCCCGTGCGCGTCGATATCGGGTTTGGCGATGCTGTCACACCTGCACCGTCGATCGTCGACTATCCCGCGTTGCTGGATCTGCCACAGCCACGATTGATGGCTTACATCGCGAGACGGTGGTCGCCGAGAAATTCGAGGCGATTGTGGTGCTCGGCCTTACGAACACCCGGATGAAGGACTTTCACGACGTGGCGGTCCTTGCCAGGGGCTTCGCCTTTGAGGGACAATTGCTGTCGAATGCAGTTGCCGCGACATTTCAGCGGCGCGGGACGTCGTTGCCAACAGAGCCCCCGCCCGCGCTCTCGGATGCCTTTACCAAGCGGCCCGAGACGATCGCCTTGTGGCGCGCATTCATCATTCGCGAAGCGATCGCCGAGGCATACTCCGACCTTGAATCCATTGTGCAGCTTCTCCAATCATTTCTGATGGCGCCGGCAACCGCGGCGGCGGACAAACAGTCTTTTGCGATGCATTGGCCACCATGGGGGCCGTGGCACAACAAGTAGGCGTCAGAAACACCACGCTGACGAAGGCTCGGCATAGGTTCATCTCGACCGAGGTGGGAGCCTGACGGCCGGTTGTGCTCCCTCACGCCGGCCAAAAATCGCCGGGGCACCGGACTGGTCTCAGCGGCTGTCCGCAATCATCGAAATGCTGTCCGGCTTGCGTCGGATTCCGCACGCTCATGCTGGCAACCCGGCACATGTTTCGATACCGCAGGGGGCCCCGCAAAAATATAACCGCACGGGGCTTGACAATAACAAAAATTATGCATAGTTATCGTCCATCGACATCCCCCCACACCGGGACCCGGGAGGCCCCATGCTCGACACCGAACGCACCGCCACGGCACGGTTCCAGCCCGGCCACAGCAGCAATTCCGCCGGTCGTCCGCCCGGCTCGCGCGACAAGCGCACGCTCGCGCTGGAGGACGCGCTCGCCGCCAGAACCGAGGTGCTGGTGGACGCGCTGGTCCGCTCGGCCTGCGACGGAAAAGCGGCGGCGTTGCGCATCTGCTTCGATCGGCTGGCGCCGCCGCGCAAGGGGCGGCCGGTGCCGTTCGCGCTGCCGCCGCTCGCATGCGATGCCGACGTGGTGGCCGCCGCAGCCGCCGTGGTAACCGGAATGTGCGACGGGGAGCTGACGCCGGCCGAGGCGCTGGACATCCTCGGGGTGCTCGATTCCTTCAAGAAGCTGCTGACGCTGGCGAAGCCGGCGCCTCCGGCGGACACCGCGGCGAGCCGGCCGTCTCGCGAGCCTGCAAAAACCTGTAGATTACCCGGATCAGCAGCCGCGGCGGACGACGACAATGCCGAGGCCCGCGATCCGGTGCCGGCGTCACGGGTGATGCCTGACCCGCCGGTGCCAGCGGCCGCCGCAACGAGCCCGCAGCCTCCGGCGCCTGCAGACTCCGGTAGGCCATCCGGTTTCGAAGCCCGGGCGAGCCAACAAAATGTTCATGTCCTCGACCCAGTGCCAGCGTCCCGGGTGATACCCGACCCGTCGCCGCCAGCGGCCGCCGCAGCGAGGCCGCAGCCTCCGGCGCCTGCAGACTCCTGTAAATCATCCGATTCTGAAGCTCGAGCGAGCCAACAAAATACCCGGGCCCGCGACCCCGTGCCGGCGACCGCGGCGACGCCCGACCCCGCGCCCCCAGCGCCCGCGGCAAGCCCGCCGCCCCGAGCACCTGCAGAAGCCTGTAATTCATACGGATCCGCCGAGGGGGCAGTCGTCAGCAAGGCTGCCGGACACGGCGCTGCGCCTCGGGCCGCCGGCAACAGCGGCGGCGCGTTTGCGATGTGGATGGAGAACATTACAGGCACCGCCGACCAGCACCGCCCGTCGGCCCGCCCGCCGCCGTTCACCCCGTCCGGCGATCCGGTCGCCGACCGGTTCTACCACCGGGCGCGCCAGCATGCGGAGGCAGGCGATCTGCCGGAGACCGCCGTGCTCCTGCTCCAGGCACTGGAGATCGTGCCCGACTTCGTGTCCGCCCGGTTCGCGTTCGGCGTCATCCGCGAAAAACTCAAAGGTCCGGGCAGCGGCATCGTCGCGGCGTTGCGCAATGCGGAAGCCGCGGCCGACAACGATCCCCGCGGCGCCGGAGTCCGAGCGGTCCGGCTCGCGGTCGCGGTGGCGGGAGAGACAACATGGCAGAACTACGTGCGGGCGATGTGGCGCCGGTCTGCGGCCGGGCGCCGCGGACGCTGATGCGCGCGCGATCCGGCCCCCAGCCGCCGGCACGGCAGCGTCGCGGCGCCCGGCCTCATCGCCGTCGCCGCCCCTTCGCCGCATGGCCGTGCAGGGCGCGGCGTCCCGGAGCGCCGCGGTCAGCCAAGTCTGCGATGTCAGATCACATACTGCCGCAGCGGCGGGTAGCCGTTGAAGCCGACCGACGAGTACGACGCCGTATAGGCCCCGGTCGCCTCGATCAGCACCTTGTCGCCGATCGCCAGCGAGATCGGCAGCATGTAGGGCGTCTTCTCGTACAGCACGTCGACCGAGTCGCAGGTCGGCCCTGCGATGATGCAGGGCGCGAGCGCGCCGCCGTCGCGGCCGGTGCGGATCGGGTAGCGGATCATCTCGTCGGTGGTCTCGGCGAGCCCGTGGAACTTTCCGATGTCGAGGTAGACCCAGCGCACCGGATCGCTCGGCGACTTGCGCGAGATCAGCACCACCTCGGACTCGATGATGCCGGCATTGCCGACCAGGCCGCGGCCGGGCTCGATGATGGTCTCGGGGATCGCGTTGCCGAAATGCTTTCGCAGCGCGCGGAAGATCGCCTTGCCGTAGGCTTCGAGCTTGGGCGTCCGCCGCAGGTAGCGCGCCGGGAAGCCGCCGCCCAGGTTGACCATGGCGAGCGCGATGCCGCGCTCGGCACAGGCGCGAAACACCAGCGCGGTGGCGGCGAGCGCCGCGTCCCAGGCCTGCACGTTGGTCTGCTGCGAGCCGACATGGAACGCGATGCCGTGCGCCACCAGGCCGCGGCGGCGGGCATGCTCGAGCACGT